>CAJXEF010000007.1 GCA_913052545.1 uncultured Chloroflexota bacterium | reverse complement strand
ACAACCTATCTAGGAGAAAGGAATGGCCAGAAAGACAAAATTGATGCAGCGCGTTGAAAAAGAACACCAGCGTCCGTTGGAACGTCTATTACCTGAAATGGTAAATGAGTACGGTCTATCCGCCACTGCAGAGGAACTTGGCGTCAGTAAAGCAACACTGGGATACTGGCTTTTAAAATTAGGTATAAATGTACGCCGCGTAGCGTTGGCTCCAGGGGAGACCTTGGAAGTGAAACGAGTCAGTTAACGAGCGACATCTTTGGGGATTAAGAGTTGTAGCTGAAAATTAATCCCCAGTCCCTATCTACCTTTGAAATATATTCTCTGGCAAGAATGCTGATACCGTGACGTTAGGTAGATCAACCGCATTACTAATTCGCAAATCAACGGCCACACTACATATCACGTAAGCCTGCTCACGGCTCCAACCTCGTTCTTGAAGCAATTCAATCATGTTGATTAGGGCATTCCGGGCGGCAAGGGTTAAGTCTTCACCTTCTTGAGTTCCGTCTTCACGTATCGGCATCCCCATCGTAGCTATAAAATTCTTCGGAGCCGCCCATTCAGGCGGCGCAAAAAACCCGGGATGGGCAAACCTTGGCCACTTAATATTGTTCCTAGCCGCTTCGCCGGGTAATATGCGAAACCGCACAGCAGCCGTAGCCCCCATTTCAACAGCAGTGATACAACACTCAGAGTCTCCCTGTGCAAAATGTCCATCACCAGCCGAATACAATGCTCCGGGTACATTTACGGGTATCAGCAATCTGGATCCCTTAGTAAGCTGCTTGGCATCTACATTTCCACAATTCTCTCTAGGTGGGAGTGTCCGCAAACCCTCTCGTGCTATGGGATCATCAGTTGGAACCGCATCTTCAGGATCAGGCGGGGCAGCAGTACCACCTCTGGTTACCAAATCTGCTTCCCTGCGCGCCCATTCAATAACCTGTGCTTGTGACGGTGCTATCCCGGCAGTTCCCATAAAAGATCCGTCAGGAATTTTTACACCTGGGATCTGATCTGAGATTGCATACCCATCTTGAATTTGCCAGTGGACCAGATATGGCTCCAAGAAAATATCTCTCAAAAACCCGGCTCCCGGGCGATTGCGAGTCCAGCCATAATTTTGAGGAACTACATCAAGATATTCTATTTCCAGCAGGTCACCAGGCATTGCTCCTTTTATATATACAGGTCCAGTTAAGGGATGAGCTACTTTAGAATCCAGACCATGGAGATCATCTACGGTCATAGTTGGTTTGATCTGACAGTCTGAAGCATCCCGTGTTTCAAGAACGACTTCCTCGCCTGCTTCAACTTCTATCACAGGTTTTATATCTGGATGCCACCGATTGTGTCCTTTATCCGGCTCATCCTTTAAACGTTTAGACCGATCAATCTCGATACTCTTCACGAAGTGTCTCCTGTTCAATATAAACTTGTAGTCCCATTCTATAATGACCAGTCGTCGGGCAGATCGGGGGTCTTCATGGGTTTAATCATAACCTCCACTAGAGCTGCCTGACCTTCTTCTGTACTGCGGATAGCCCGTCTCAAAGCCGGGCCTATTTCATCCGGTTGATCAACCCGTTCAGAATACGCACCAAGACCTCTAGCTACCTGGCTAAAATCCCCTCCCAACAAAGCAACTTCAGGAGGGTTACCATCGGGTCGCTCTATCCCCATTATCCCTCCACCAATACCACCATTATTAATTACTACAGTGAGCGTTGGAGCATCCATCCTGACTGCGGTTTCAATTTCCATCCCGGTCATCCCAAAAGACGCATCCCCTAATAAATGAACTACCAAATGATCCGGCCGGCCTAACTTAGCTCCTATTGCAGCTCCCATAGACCAACCCATGGGGGCCATGCCTCCCATCGCTACAAAATTCCTCGGTTTTGTGGATACCCAGAACTGTGTCATGTAACCTCTGCTTCCACCCGCATCATGTATGGCTATAGTATTGTTTCGATCAGTAACTTGCATCAAGTCATAAACGACCCTATAGCCATTAGTAGGACTTGAAGGATCCGTGAAAATCGGCATCCATTCATTCAGCCATTTTTCCTTGGACTGACTTATTTCTTGGGTAACCTCATTTTTAACGCCCCTTTTAGCTATTGAGACGCGGTCTTTAACCGCTTCAATAATATCTCTCAGCGCCAATTTGGCATCTGCTAAGATAGCTAAGTCCGCCTGATACGTTTTGTTCAAGTCAGCCGGATCGGAATTGACATGAATTAATTTAACACCCTCCGGTATAGGTCTGCCATCGGTTCCATTGGGTAACTTGTAAGAATTGCCCACCGCCAAAACTACATCAGCCTTTCGGTTAATCTGCAGCGCTGGTCCAGTCGCGTACCGGCTTCGTGGGAAAACTCCTAATCCTAACGATAATGGATGGTCTTCAGGGAATACACTTTTACCCAACAATGTAGTAGCAACCGGCATTGAGAGCATCTCAGCCAATTCCTTAACCTCATCCCAGGCTTCAGCGCTAATTGCCCCACCACCCACGTTTAAAATCGGATATTTAGCGTTGGCTAACAGATCTGCCGCTTTCTCTACATCTTGCCGATCTGGAGAAGATTTAGGAAAAGCACCAACCGGATTATAATGAAGAACGTGTTCATCAGCCTCTGCTGTTAGCACATCCTGCGGCATTTCCAATACGACCGGCCCAGGAGATGTGGACTTTAAAGCAGTAAACGCACGTCTCATCACATTGGGAATCTCGTCAATTCTGGTAAAAGTACCTTTCCATTTCACCAAGGTATCAAAAATACTCGAAGAAACCTCCTGTTGATATTCCTTCCCTAAGTTTCGTAAAGGGTGCTGGCCCATAAGGAGTAATACCGGAACATTGTCGGCAAAACAACTAGCAATACCAGTTAATGTATTGGTAGCACCTGGCCCCGTCCCTGTCATAGCTACACCCACTTTACCTGTCGCCCTAGAGTAGCCATCAGCTATCTCTACCCCTAATCTCTCATGTCGAGTAGCAAAAGCCTTGATAGTTGAAGACTCTCGTATAGGTCTCCATAGGGGGGCTAAACCTCCTCCTGAGAATCCAGATATATATGAAATACCTTCCTTTTCCAGAGCCTGAATTACTGCGTCGCTTCCTTGCATTTACCCACCTTTACCTAAAAAAATCAGTTGGCTATATGCTCGATTCTAACCTTGATATTTTGGGATTCTAATCTAGCATCGAACATGGGTCAATTATCGTAGGCTAATCTCACTATGCCTTACATGATTTGCTTTCAATCAAACCTCGCTTGACCCAAACGTACCTTCGGTTTATTATCGCCACCATGTCACCCCGCTGACCGTTGGAGTAATGTACATCTGCCCCTTGGCCAGATAGTTAAGGAGGAGCCATGCCTCAGGCTAACGAATTAATTGTGCAAGCACTTGAAGAAGCCGGGATAGAATACGTATTCGGCATACCTGGTGGCGGTACAGGCCAGATATTCGGTCTTTTACATGGCAAGGAAGACATTATCAAAACTATCCTATGTAGACATGAACAAACCGCCGCTATTATGGCAGATGTATATGGTAGAGCAACGGGTAAACCCGCAGCAATTATGGGCCAAGGATTGTTCATGGGTTCTAATGCTAGCTTTGGCATAATGGAAGCAATGCTTAGCAGTTCACCGATGGTCGTACTTACTGACACGTCTGACGGTGGCTCAGCTCAACACCCGGCCAATCAGTCAGGGGCAGGGGAATACGGCAGTATCGATTTACCGTCCATTTTTAAAGCGATGACCAAATATACCACTTTAGCAACTACTCCCAAAGAAGCCGTTATAGGAACACAACTCGCAATTAAACATAGTACCAGTGGAAGACCTGGACCCGCCTGTGTTGTTATGAGGAGTGCATCCATCGGAGGAGAAGTAGACGTGGAATCACCTCCGTTCATACATGCAACAACCGGATATTTGAACACTGCGAAACCGCAAAGCTCCCCTCAAGATATTGAACAGGCAATCGAAATTCTGAGGAACGCTAAACGACCTATCTTAGTAGCAGGTAACGGAGTCCATTTATCTAAATCTCACACCCAGCTTCAAGAATTAGCTGAACTTTGGGATATGCCTGTAGCTACAAGTTATAAAGGCAAAAGTGCTATCGCCGAAACTCATCCATTGTCAGTTGGCATGGTAGGGATCTACGGACAGGCCGCAGCGAACAGTGCAATCGGAGATTCCGATGTTGTACTCATAGTTGGTGCCAAGTTAAGTCCGCAGGACACTGTAAGAGAACGGCCTGACATTTTCGATCCACATAGACAGAAGATAATACAAATAGACATCGATGACAGGAATGCAGGCTGGACGTTTCCTGTAAACCTAGGCTTAATTGGAGATGCCGGAAGTATACTTACCCAACTGGTAGAAGCATCTCAGGGCAAAGCCTCTGAAAGTTTAGATGGAAGACGAGAATGGGCTCAAAGCCTACCGACAAGGAAAGAGACTCAGCAATTTTATGTAGACCCGGCCATGAGTATAGACTCCTCTCCCGTTACACCCCAAAGAGCGGTATCCATTCTCCAAGATAATTTGCCGAATGATACTATTTTCGCGCTGGACGCCGGTAACAATCGTACCTGGATGGCCCATCTATATCAGGCGCGACAAGCCAACACCTTTTTCTCCCCAGGGGGGACCGCCGGGATGGGTTGGGGATTGCCAGCTTCAGTCGCACTGAAACTAGTTTATCCCGACAGACCTGTTGTTTGCGTGACAGGTGATGGGGGATACATGATGACTGTAAATGCCATCTCTACAGCAGTGCAATATCAGATCCCAATGATATGTGTGGTCTTTAATGACAACTCATTGGGTATGGTCAGACAACACCAACCCGAAGATAAAAGAATAGCCTCTGAATTCGTAGAGACAGATAACTCCGCGATTGCAAAGGGAATGGGAGCTTTTGGCATTCAGGTCAAGGATTCTCGAGATCTGCCAAACGCGTTAAGAGAAGCTCAAAACTCCGGACTACCGGCAGTGATAGATATACTTATAGATCGGGCTCCGAGCCCTGACGACTGGAGAGCAGACTTAAGAACTGCCGGTGAAACATAAACTCACCAGAATATTTATATTATTTAATTACTAGCCATAACACACGGATCAAATATAGCGAGGTACACACATGACTACTTGGACAGATGCCCAGTTAGCTTCTATAGATAAAATGCTCAATCCAAAATCCATAGCAGTAGTCGGTGCTACACCTCGGATGCAATATGGAGGCCGTTTTCTTAACGCTGCATTAAAATCGCAAGGTCGTGTAAATGTGTACGCAGTAAATCCACGGTACGATGAAATCCAAGGCATCAAATCTTATCCCAGTGTGAGCGACTTGCCTGAAGCTCCCGACGTAGTTGGAATAGTCGTTCCTTACAACCAAGTACTTGATGTGTTGCAAGAGAGCCACGAGAAAGGCACAACAGCAGCCGTAGTTATATCGGCAGGATTCTCCGAGAGAGGTATTGACGACAGACGTGATCTGCAGGGAGAGCTGAGTAAATTCGCTATAGAATCAGGGTTACGAATCTGTGGTCCAAACTGTCTGGGACTGGCCAATATCAAAGACGATATATGGGCTAGTTCATCTTCGAGAGGGTCAGACGGAATCACTGGACCAATAGGATTAATTTGCCAAAGTGGCGCTTCTGCCTTCGGACCATTTCTGACACGTGCCGTAGAAGATGGGATCGGTTTTAGCCATATTATTTCCACCGGCAACGAAGCAGATCTCGATTTCTGTGATTTCGCCAGATATCTCATAGACGACGATTCCGTGAAGGTTATAGCAGGATTCGTAGAAGGATTTAAAGATGCCAAGAAATTAACGGATGTCGCGAAATTAGCAGCAGCTAAGGCAAAACCTATCGTATTAATTAAAATCGGTAGATCTGACCTTGGAACTCGAGCAGCACGGTCCCATACCGCAGCTCTCACAGGCATCGATGATAGATATGACGCTATGTTCGATCAATACGGCATCATAAGAGTTCAAGGATATGACGAGCTTCTAGAAATTTCTCAACTCCTCGCCCATTCACCCAAACCAGTTCAGACTGGTATAGCCGTGGTATCTCACTCGGGCGGTATTAGCTCGCTCACAGCCGACATGTGCGGACAATCAGGCCTAGACTTGCCTCCTCTAACAGATGCTGCCAAAGACGGTATAAATGGAATTTTAAAAGGATTCGGATGGGCTGCTAATCCATCAGACGTAACCGGCTTTGCCAACAGCGATTCTTTCCCTGAGATAATGGAACATATGTCGAATCAACCAAATATTGGTAGCTTAGTAGTGGCAAGCGCTGGTGCCGATGATCAAGCCACACAGGTTATAGCTCATCGAGACAAGATACAGGAACAAGGAAAAGGGGTAGCATTCTTGTGGACGGGGACAAGAGGAGCAACTGCAGGACTGCCAAAGCTCAAGGAAGCTAATGTACCAATTTTTTACGTCCCCGATAAACTCGCACTAGGTCTTAGTACTTTACAGAAATACTACGCATGGCAAGAGGCCTATACGAACCTCGAATTTGCAACTAGCATACCGATAACCACAAAACAATCTCAAACTTTGGCGGAACTAAGACCATCCAATTCCAACATATCCGCGTTATCAGAACATCAAAGCAAGCAATTAATCAATGCCTGGGACATACCTATTACAAGAGAGACTATCGTATCCACGTCAGCCGAAGCTGTTAGGGTATCCAATCAGATAGGATACCCTATTGTCCTGAAAGTAGATTCCCAAAATATCCTGCATAAAACCGAAGCTGGAGTATTGAAGGTTGGACTAGAAAATGACGCACAGGTTTCAGCAGCTTACGATGAAATCATGGCCAATGCATTGCAGCATACTTCCCCTGAAGGAATCAATGGAGTATTAGTTCAAGAAATGATTTCTGGGGGTACAGAAGTAATAGTGGGATTATCCTATGACGAACAGTTGGGACCCGTATTGCTTTTTGGTAGCGGTGGAGTCATGGTAGAGGTATATAACGACGTTTCCTTAAGTATATGTCCCATAGGTATACATCAGGCTCGAGAGATGATCAAGAATGTAAAGGGTGCCAAAATGCTGGAAGGCTTCAGAGGGAGTCCTAAAGGAGACATTGAAGCATTAGCCGCCACACTGGTAAAGGTGTCCCAATTAGCAGTTAATCTCGATGGTCAATTAAGTGAACTGGACATTAATCCATTAATAGTGTTACCCGAAGGCCAGGGGGTTAAGGCAGTAGATGCCCTAGCTTTGTTTTAAATAAGATTTCTCATCATCGTGCAACAAGATGCTACCGATTAGTTGTGTTAACTAATCGAAGGCTCTGTGAACTTGAATCTTGTTGCAGTTCGTGAAATGTAACCTAATATTTTGCTCAAAAGGCTTTACCCGATTGAATGCTAGGTCATTAGGATACCAACTAAGAGACTACCCTGACCTCGTATAGTATAATGCTGCCCAACCCAACAGTTTGATTGAGCATATCATCAAAATATATATGATGAGTAGGAGGACACGGTGGTAGAGTCCTTGGAAATCCTCCATTTACGAGAGACACAGCAAGTTAAACTCCAATGGCATTCTCCGAGTGGTCTACGTACCGCTCCTCCAGTGGATTTTAAAAACCCGCTGGATGAATCTGACTACGAAGAAATCAATTGGTATTTCCAGGAGTACTTTTCTAACCCCACCGGTGAAGGCTCGGCTCGATCCGAAGCAGTAGAAACTGGTCTCAGGAATTTAGGCAGAGTTTTATTTGAAAATACATTTAAAAGTAATCCTGAAGCTTTAAATATATATTCTTCTGCTACTTCGAATGGCCTTAGCGAATGTACTCTATCTATTGTTTCCAACCAACCAGACTTCCTGGGATTACCATGGGAATTGATGAATGACCCTGAACATGGGTACTCATTTACGCAAATGGCATCAATTACCCGAAGACCTGAAGATACTCCGACCAAAGTTGTAGATGTCGAATATTCAACATCTCAATTTAATGTGCTGATAATAGCGCCCATGCCAGATGTCGGAACTACTAGCTCTACCGACGTTGAAAATCCACAATATGGCCAACAATCTACCGAGGCTTTGAAAGTACTGGAGTCTCTAAATATACAGGTTGAACTGGACTACTTAAGACCTCCGACCTGGGAGTCGCTCCAAGAGATTTTAAGGACTAACCAAAATTATTATCACTTGATCCATTTTGACAGTGTTTCATTGGTATCAGCAGGTGATGATTCGTCTCCTCATTTAGTTCTAGAAGACTCCTCAGGAGCGGCAGCCTATACCCCGATTACGCAAATAGCCGAATCATTCAAAAACGCTAATGTCCCCATTGTCCTATTGTCCGGCGCTCTTGAATCCATTATTGATCTCGACATATGGTCTTCATCAGGCCGAATATTATCCCAATCTGGGCTGATGCAAACAGGGCTACTCCCTTATGCGATTCACGGTTCTACACATATTGAGTTGTTCTTGAGAGAAATTTATCAGGGTATCGCGAAAGGAGATTTGCTTTCGCAGGCCATCGCAAAGGCAAGAATCGGACTGATGAACGATCCTCACAGACTTACCATTTCTGGTAAAAAGCTCTCTTGGGACTGGATTTCCCCTCAAGCATATGAATCCGTCCACCACACTCTACAAGTTATTGAAGAACATCAACCTGACCCTTTAGCACCTCCAGTAATTCAGCCCGAGGAGGAACCAGACACCGGAACTCCTTTACCCGTGGCAGGCCAATACGGGTTAATAGGACGAACACGTGAAATCCGTCAGTTGGAGCTGATATTTGAAGATAATCAGGTGATCCTTCTAACCGGCCATACAGGTTCTGGTAAAACCGAACTTGCACTGGGCTTCGCAAGGTGGGCTCAACGAACTGCGACCCGAGACCTCCCGGGTGGAGTTTTCTATTCTACATTTGAAGCATCACACCCCGCTGGATTGGAAAGAATAATCCACGAAATTGGGACTTCAGCCGCCGGATTGCCATTTGCAGATATGACTGCGCGCCAACAGCGCAACTGGGTAACCGAATATCTTAGGACCCGACCTTCGCTTCTTATCTGGGATAATTTTCAAAACGTAGCAGGTACTTCCCAACAAGGAGGTAGCGGATTATTAACCTCAGATGAACAACAAGACTTGGATGAATTCATAACAGATGTAACCCAGTCGACTTCGACCAGTCGCATATTATTAGTTAGCAACGACTCTAATATCGGATGGGTCAAGAGTGAATACAAACTACATTCGCTAAATGGATTAAATGAACATGACCGACTTTTGTTAGCAGGGCAAATCATTGAAAAGGCTGGAGTAGAATCCGGACGGATAACAACTGACCTAACGGAGTTTTTGAGTCTCCTCCAAGGGCATCCTCTTGCCATGCAAATAGCGTTACCGTTATTGAAGCTAGTCCCCATATCCACGTTAACATCTGAAATTGATCGCAATATCAATGAACTCGGAGCACCGAGCCAATTAGGCGGATACCCATCCTTCCTCAATGCCGTTATGGAATATTCTTGGAGCAAAATGAGCCGGCGTAACCGCACCCATTTGCCTATGCTCGCAATTTTCCAACGCCGCGTTATGATGGATATCCTCAATCACATAACACAAGAGCCCGCTTATAAAAACGTCATGGGAGAAGAGTTGGGATGGGGAGCCTGTAGGACCATGTTGAGGACAGCCCTAACAGACGGATTTCTTGAGCCAATTTCTCCCAGTGTGTATCAGATACACCAGGCTATACCTCAGTTCTATGGTCAGAAGCTTACCGAGCAGTTACAGGGGACTGCCGTACGTCAACTAGAATTAGAGTTTGTACGTGTATATGCGGACACTGCTGATTATTTCATGGAGTCGCTTTATGAAAACCAAGCATCAGGAGTTACGGCAATACTAGCCGAGGAAGGCAACCTCACTCAGGCTCTTGGACTGGCGTTGGAAGCGGAACAATGGGATAACGCGCAACTTCTGATTCAACCTCTGGCACAAGTATACCGCATGCAAAAAAGACATCCTGAGCTTCAACGATTGCGGGCACAATTATTGGAAGTCACTGGTGCAACAGCAGTAGAAGCAGAACAGAAGGGAGCAATCGAGCTCTGGATTTATCTTAAAGGTACTGCCGCAAGTGAGGCAACTGAACTCCTGGACATTCCGACTGCGGAAGCACTCAACCAGCAGTTATTAGAATATCTGACTGCCCAACCCGACGGTGGTGAAAACCCACAGACCGCAGCCGTCTACCATCAGTCAGGAGTCATCTCATTAAGACGCGGGAATTGGGACGAAGCTGCAGGATGGCTAGAAAAATCACTAGCCATTATCGAAGATGGGGAAGACCTATCCTCTATTGCTGATGATTACTACGTGTTCGGGCAACTCCGCCAGAATCAACGACTTTATACAGAAGCTAAGGATTGGTATAAAAAAGCTCTAGACGCACACCAAAGAGTTCCAGACGAAGAAGAAATGGTTACGGACTACCGAGCCCTAGGAACGATCTGCCAGTTAAAGTTCGAATATCAAGAGGCTCAGAGTTGGTATTTTCGAGCCCGTGATATGGTAGAAGAAAGTAGGGACGAAGAAACCGCGATACAAATATATCACCAGCTCGGGACATTACATCACGCTCAATACGAATTTGACGAAGCTAAGGAACTGTACCAGCAAGCACTACATCTAAGCGACAGAATGGGAAATAAAGAACAAATGATTACGGAATTTCATCATTTAGGACTCTTAGAGCAATCTAGAGGTATTCTCTATGATGAAGCAGAGGAATGGTATTTAATCGCCTTAGAGCATCTAGAAGATCTTGGGGACCAGCGAGGTGTGGGAGATGAAAGTCGACAGCTTGGTGTACTTTTCCATGAGCAACAAAAATACGAAGAAGCATTGGAATGGTATACGCAAGCCAGAGATATATTCGAACAGATGGGCGACGTCCAACGTTTGGCTAGAACTTACGGCCAGATAGGCATGGTATACGAAGAGCAAGAGGATGTAGAATCAGCCTTGGAATGGGTATCTCGGACGTATAGACTAATGGTGGAGCACGAGCTACCGGTAATAATACAGGTTAAAGCGCATCTAGCTAGGTTACGAGACAAGATAGGAAACGAAGAGTTCCATAAATGGTGGTTAACTCATAACGACGAGGTAGCACCTGCAGATCTAGATGTTGATACCAGTGCGATCTTCTGAAATACATCGAATATAATTAGTTATATTGTAGACATGGTTAGCAATCAGGTTCGGGTGATTTAATGGCAGTCACAAAGCTAGAAATAACCTCGAGGCACCCTTTTGCCAACGGTCAATTATTTGGAAGGTCCGGTGGTTATGAACTATTGTCTGGAACAGCCCATTACTCTGTAGATCCAAAACATAACGTGAATTCTCTTATAAATGACATTGGATTAGCACCGGTTGATAATAAAGAAAATGTTTGCTTTTCTGCCGATTTTCACCTTCTTAAACCCATAGATATCCATAAAGGGAACGGTAGGCTACTATTGGACGTGCCCAATAGAGGCCGTCCGCGGGCTTTGAAGATATTTAACAACGTTCCAGATTCAGCATCTGAATTACATCAAGATGTTGGAACAGGATTCCTTATGCAACATGGATACACGGTCGTCTGGTCCGGATGGCAACACGATGTACCTCCTGATCCAAATCTCATAAGGATTCAAGTGCCAAACGCTATTACCAGCGATGGCCAGCAAATCACTGGCAAGATTACCGTATCATTTCAGCCTAGCCTGGATACTACAACACAATACCTTTCCGACCGTAACCATATCGCTTATCCGACCAACAATTTGGAGGATTGGGATTCAATATTAACAGTACAGGATTATGAAGACGGCCCGACGACAAGCATACCGAGGGCAGAATGGTCCTTCAATAAGGTCACCGGACAAACCCTGGCGCCGGATCCGTGCCACATAACTATGAAGAGCGGTTTCAAATCAGGCAAAGTTTATAGGCTGACCTATAGTACAACTGGCTGCCCAGTGGTTGGACTAGGATTACTAGCAACCCGAGACATTGCCTCATTCTTAAAGTACAGTACCGACGTAGACAAGAATCCCTGCGTTGGAGGTATCGTTAGGAATTATGCTTTCGGACAATCCCAAAGTGGTCGCTTTCTCAGGCTTCTGCTTTACTTAGGATTAAATCAGGATGAACAAAACAGACTCGTATTCGAGGGTTTAATACCACATGTGGCTGGCGGTCGAAAAGGTGAATTCAATCACCGATTTGCCCAGCCGTCGAGCTTATCTAATTACAGCGCTAATAACCTGTTTCCATTCGCGGATCAGGAACAAGTTAATCCTCACACAGGCAAAACTAGCGGGCTATTAACCCGTTTAAGCCAAACCAAGTTCACGCCAAAGATTATGTTGACTAATACTCCTTCCGAATACTGGGGAGGACATTGTGCCTTGATACATTCCGATGCCACTGGATTCACTGACTTAGAACACGCCGATTCGGTTCGAATTTACTATTTTGCTGGCACTCAACACGCATCTGGTACCTGGCCGTTAACTCGAACTGATACTAACAGCGGTGTCCAAGGGATGCATTTTTTCAACTGGGTTGACTACCGGCCTCTCTTAAGAGCAGCCCTCATAAACTTAGACCAATGGGTTAGTAACGATCTTAAACCTCCTCCTAGTAAATACCCTACTATTTCAGACATGACGCTAGTTGATCCAAACGTACTATCAAAAACATTTCAGGAAATACCTGAACTTGATTTCCCAACATACTTCAGGCGTATTCATCATCTTGATTTCGGAATCGATCAAGGAAACCCAGATTCTATGCCACCCAAAATAGCCAATCCCTATCCGAATTTGGTGCCAATGGTTAATCAAGACGGAAACGAGACATCAGGAATACTACTTCCGGCAATCTCGGTACCAGTAGCAACATGCGCTGGGTGGAATACCAGATCCATAAAGTCCGGCGGTCAGGGCCAAATTATTGGAAATATTGGATCAACAGTACCGTTCGCTCATCTAAAATCTGAAAGGGTCACAGCTGGAGATCCTCGGCTTTCTTTAGAGGAACGTTACGGGGATAAATCTGATTATTTGAGAATGGTGTCTATAGAGACCGAAACATTGATCAACCAAGGCTATTTATTACGAGAAGATGAAACTAATCTAATCGAAGACGCAACTAGGCAGTACGATTCAGTCGGTGGGCATACTAAAATTAGTATGCCCACCGACAACTGAGTCTTCACAAGCGCGACAATAACCATTGATACCGAAACGAATTATTGTGAAATAGAAGGAGCAACTAATGAGCGTTGGTACATCAGTTCCCCTACCTGCCTACACAATAGATCCGGCATTCATGGCCCGGAAGGCTGAGGAGCTGGGTTTTGATTCTATATGGTATGCAGAACATCCTGTGCTTCCTGTAAAAAGCGGAAGTCAATTCCCCAGTGGGGGGCCAATTCCCGAAACATACGCCCATTTTGCGGATCCTTACATAGCATTAGCGAGGGCCTCAGGAGTAACCTCCAAGATTAAGCTTGGAACCGGTATCACTCTAGTACCAGAGAGAAATCCTCTGCTATTGGCAGGCGAAATTGCATCTCTAGATCGCTTTAGCGATGGACGTTTCTTATTTGGTATCGGAGCCGGCTGGAACCGCGAGGAGACTGAGCTGATGGGAGGTGATTTTGACCACCGTTGGTCCCAAGTCAGAGAATCAATACTCGCCATGAAAGAACTCTGGACCCAAGACGAAGCGGAGTTTCATGGACGCTTTTATGACTTCCCACCTGTCAAATGTAATCCTAAGCCAATTTCTCAGCCACATCCACCAGTGATACTCGGAGGAATGGCAAAGAATGTCTTACAACGAGTAGTCTCCTGGGGTGATGGCTGGATGCCCAATCGGATCACTCCAGAAAAACTTGAGGAAGGTCGCAAAATATTAGACACCCTGGCAGCTGAAAGAGGAAGGGATCCCGCATCCTTAACCATAACTGTATACGGTCAACCAGCCGATCGAACTCAAATACAGAGCCTCTTGGACGCAGGAGCAGATCGAGTAGTAGTGAGACCAGAACATTGTTTAACCGAGAAAGAAATGGGGGATCAACTAGAGAAGATGGCCGAAGCAGTCATACGTTAAAGATCAACCAGGTTATAGAATTTTAACTAATTACAACGTAGTCGTTGGGGATAATATGGATAAAACAACGGAAATCTTGAGTAATTATGCCTGTGATTTAAGTTACGATCACCTGCCACCCGAAGTGATACAACAAGTTAAGCGTACACTGGTAGATACGTTCGGTTGTGCAATGGGGGGATATCTGTCGGAGCCAGCGAAAATCGCGCGGCGGCTTGCCTCAGAAATATCGAGCACTTCGCCCTCTCGGATAATTGGCACCGAAGATTACAGTTCTATGGATTTAGCGGGATTCGCGAACGGTGTGATGGTGCGGTATCTAGACTGCAACGACTCCTACTTTTCGCCAGGGGGTGGGCATCCAAGTGATATGATCCCAGCAGCCTTGGCTGTAGCTGATACTCTGCGTTCTACTGGAAAAGAGTTTATCACGGCTATTGTATTAGCCTACGAAGTATTTTGTAGGCTGTCGGACCAAGTAGAAGTAAGTCATCTCGGGTGGGATCAAGGTTGTTTCAGTGTCATCGGAGCGGCTTGCGCAGCTGGCAAGATGATGGGTTTAGATCAAAACCAAATGGCCAACACCATTTCCTTATCACTGGCACCCAATTTACCTCTTCGAGTCACTAGGACCGGAGAATTATCTATGTGGAAAGGTTGTGCGACAGCTAGTGCCACCAGAGCGGCCATTTTTGCTGCTCAGCTTGCATCGGATGGTATGACAGGGCCTGGAGAACCGTTCGATGGTCCCTCTGGGTTATGTCAACTTGCCCTTGGAGGCCAATCAATAACTCCCAATGTAATGGGGAGCCAAAATGAACCTTTCCGCATAATCAATACGACCGTAAAAAATTACCCATCACAGATACATACACAAGCGCCTATCGGTTTGGCCTTAGAACTTCAACCTAAAGTGAACATCGCAGATATAAAAAGTATCACGATTCATAGCTACAATAATGCCGTTAGTAGTCCCTCAGACGCACCTGAAAAATGGGCTCCCAAAACTCGGGAAAGCGCCGATCATAGCATACCGTTTACGGTAGCAGCCGCACTAAGAGACGGACAAGTTACCCCAACCACATTTACGTCCAATAGTATATCTGATCCGAATCTCGTAAAAATTATAGAAAAGATAACGATCAAGGAAAATCCGGATTTTACGTTAAGGTATAGCGACGAGTACAATTGTCATATGGAAATAATAACTCATTCCGGGCAGAGTTTCGTAGCCAAAACCTCTTTCCCCAAAGGCCATCGGAATAATCCGCTTAATAACGCCGAGCTCGATACAAAGTTCTGTAAACTAGCAATACCAACCATAACTGAACAACAATGCGAGAAAACCTTATCTTTGCTATGGAATGCGGAAAATCTTCCCAATTTAGATGAAGTGTTCGATTCTTTAGTCGTCTGATTATCAAGCTCGTAAGGAATATATTTGTTGGAAGAAAATAAAACAAAAGAATACAGAGATTTGTTCTGTAATCACTTGCTATTGCCAGAACAACAACAAGATATTTCTTTACTCGCCTTATATATGGCTGGTGAGCACGATAATTCGCTAGAGGTATCGCAACATACTTCCTATATAGATTCCTTAGCAGAACAGATAAAAAGCAAAAGCGCTTCTGAATTAGACCAATTCAGTTTATTTAGAAGCGTTTCTAATTTTCTTTTTGAAGAAGTAGGTTTCAGTGGAAATACATCTGACTACTACAACCCTGATAACAGCTTCTTGCACCGAGTTTTGCAGACTGGGATAGGCATACCAATCACCCTAGCCATAATATATATGTCGGTTAGCACGAGAGTTGGATTGCATTGTTACGGGGCAGGTCTCCCAGGGCATTTCCTGGTTGGCCTTTCTGAACCTAATCTTTATCTTGACCCATTCAACGGCGGAACATTACTTTCTACTACAGAATGTAGAGCTCAAGTCTTGGAAAACTTTGGCGGACAAGTGAAATGGCAAGAGGAGTTTTTGGCACCCTGCTCGAACAGGGAAATCCTATTCCGGATGCTCACTAATCTTAAGCAAATATATAATGACAGCCACGAATATTTACCTCTGATACTCGTGTTGGAACGTCTATCGATAATTAATCCCTCTCTTTTTACCCTTTACAAAGAATTGGCATGGTGTCATCTAAAGATAAGAGATACAAGCACTGCGTACGAATACCTGGATAAATATGTACAAAGCGCAACTGCCTTCGGAAAGGGCAATGACGCTAAACGAGAAGCGGAAGACATATTAGAATCTTACGGGTCTACGCCATAGATTGGAAATCAGGTAGAACAACCCGGGAGAATGACATGACACCAGATCGAGGTACAGATATATCGAAGGAAACACCGCCAAGAAATATCCCTGAGAATCTATCTGATCTGCATTACCTTACATGTGAAATTTGTGGACAAACAATGGATGAACAGCATTGTAAGATCATCTGCAAGAACTGCGGCTATACCAGAGATTGTTCAGATCCATAAGTGCAACCATGTATGACGCCCTTAGTAAACCAGATTAGTGTCTCTGTGTCGGATAGTTTCTCAAGCAAAAGTTCAAATCTCTCTAACCATCGCAAAACCAACCCAAATTGTAGACAACTGACACCAGAATAGCATCAACCGTCAAATTAAAATCCCAAAGATATCTCTATTATTGGGGTGACATGGCAATTTCGATATTAATCCTTTACGACCCTAAAGGGCCGGCTATTCAGAGCTTGGCCGAGGCGATAGCTCGAGGAGTAGAACAGCACGACTCAAGTAGCGCACAATTAAAGAGTATTAAGTCAGCAAAGACCCTTGATTTAATCAAATCTGATGCAATCGTCTTAGGTTCGCCTAATTGGAGCGGCATAACGGGAACTTTAAAAGGTTGGTTAGATGAGCAAGGGGATCTCTGGGAGGAAGGGAGTTTATCAGGAAAGCCCGGCGCCGCATTTACAACCGGCTCGGGCCGGCACTCCGGATTAGAAATCACATTACTTCAATTAATTCATTGGATGTTAGCTTGTGGTATGTTGATTGTAGGGTTACCCTGGACAACGACAATGAAAGAGTCAGGGTCGTATTACGGGGCCACCGCTACAGCGGGGGTCAACGAATCTGATCTAGCCCAAGCGGAAGCCCTGGGATTGCGGGTAGCAAAATTTGCATCGCAATTACAAGTTTGATAGGTCACGTAGATCCCCAAAGGATCAGTTGGCAGTGAAATAGATTATAACCCTATAGCCTCAAGCCCGACCCGTGATAAATCCTCATCTGATTGGCCACTAGGATATCCGCCGACTCCAATACCGCCTATAACCACTCCATCTTTCATGATGACTAGACCACCCTGACCATGAGTCAATTGGGGGTCTCCAAGTTCACTAATACTTCTTCCCTGACTGTGGAGCCTTTGCGCATTCGCGCCTGAATCTGTGGCTAAAACAGCGGCAGTATAAGCTTTACGAACAGCGTGTTTACGACTAAATAGTCTGAGATCATCCATACTGAAATATGCCCGTAAATTCCCGGTATCGTCTACTATAGCCACCGCAACGGGTTCATCGGGAGTTTGAAAAGCCTTCTCGATAATAGCATCCATGGCCGCCATTATTTGAGAAGCATTCAATTTATTAGATTGGACCATCGTAAACCTCCTATTTCCTGTAATATGCCTGAGGTGATTGCAATGAATACAGTTTAACCCGATAGAGCGTCACTCGTATTCATATGGCCACCAATCTGGATAATCCCTCAATTTTAAATGTCTAAAAAACCCCGGGTCCTTATCGACTACCAATCTCATTGCGGCTAAAATAGGTTCTCTTATGGAAAAGTGCGCTAGCTCAGATGTCCTTAATTTGAACAAATGATAGCATTCTCTCAGATTACATCGAGCGACAAGACGCCTGTAATGAGCATGTGTTACTAGATATTGGGCTGCCTTTGGAGAAACTGCAGAAATCTGCATATAAGAGCTAGCAACCTCCTCCATCAGCAGATTGAATCTTTCTTCGAGTCCTGCATCTATAAATAATTGTGGGATCCTATAACCGTGATCTATAGTCAAAACTTGCGGGAGGTATGACATCATACGATGCCTTTTAAATTCTCTGTAAGCTCCATAATCCATTATGAATTCAAACGTATAACCTATTAATTCAAACTCGCGGATGGGAGCATCATGTGGTCCGAGAGATTCAGTACACGTTTCGATTATCCGGCGGCGTTCCTCAGATGTCATAGATGCCACACGGGTCTTTACCTGGGAGTAGCTCTGCGCAGACTGACGATAAAGTAATCCCGTTACCAACTTTTCTTCCGCCTGATTATCCGACTCTACCAAGCTAACTATCGTACTACTCGAAGAATAATTAGGTTGAACTTCAGAATCCCATTGCCCTGTTAAATCTACCTGATGATTAGCTGTTTCTTTAAGATATGGAATCTCATTCGCGTATTTAATCAATGTGGGAGTGATAGACTGGCTTTGATCTCTGATTTCACAACCGAGATCCCGTTCTTCTTCCAATTCCGAAGATAACAATTTCGAAATAGCGTGTTCCAGCACTCTAGCATTTGCCGTAATACCGACATTAGTCAGACTCGATGAAGGTAGAAGCAAACGACAACTATCGGTTGCAAAACGTCTGAGCCTCAACTCGTATCCTGCATCCCGCTCATTACTTCTTTTAGTGTGGATAGTCTTTAAATGAGATACACATAAATCAATAAATGCCTGATATTCTTGGAACAACAAATCACAGGTTTGTTGATACAGTTTTGTAAGGTCAGGAATATTTTTAATTTCAGGAGGAACGTAGTAATAGCCATCGGGGAAAACTTGGTATCTTGATGATTTTTCTGTATAAGAAGCCAACCGATTATCCTCAAGAGTGTCACAGGCTACCCGGGATATGTTTTCTATAGCCAGATGAAGAACTGCATGTTCAGCCACCGAAGAGTGACCGTATCCTAATACCCACCGTTCATGAAAATCGGCAGCTTTATCCTGGCTAACCTGCTCGGCAATTTCATCAAAAGCCTCCGGACGCCTTGAGGTCATAGCAAAAGCCACCGCTATTTGCTCTTCAGTCAGTTTTTGCGCATCCAAAGGATAAACTCGTCTCGAATATCCTGAGGGAACAGATGTACTCATGAAATGAGATCTAAAACCCCGCTTTTACAAGGATTTACCAAATTTATCCTGGTTTGGAGCTAACTTGTAATTTACACCAATGCGCCAAAACCCTCAGGAGTTTCCACTTCAATAAATTGGATAGAGTCACTGGGAATAGCATTCTCAAGTGCTCTGGTTAACTCTGAAACACTGGACACCCGTGTGCCTTCTATGCCGTAAGACTCAAACAATTTTATAAAATCAGGATTAACCAAATCGGTTGCCATATTCCTTCCGCCAAATCGATCTTTTTGGTACCCCTTTAAAACGCCCCAGGCGTTGTCATTAAACATCAATATGACAGGACTGATCCCATATTGAACCGCGGTTCCTAATTCTTGTGCGTTATATTGAAACCCTCCATCACCTGTAATGCAAACAACAGGGTCGTTAGGCATACCGACTTTAGCACCGAGAGCAGCTGGAAAGGCAAACCCCAAGCCAGCCCATCCATGAGGACCCATGAATTTTCGGGTTTGATTAACCTCCAAGCAACGTGCTGCCCTACTCGCGGGTACAGTCGCATCTAGAGAAAAAATAGTGTTATCAGGTGTGACGGAACGAATAGCCTCGAAAGTTTTAAGTTCATTGCCCCAATTAGCTTTTAATGAAGAATACGTTTGTTCCTTTAATAAATTGACTTCCTCTCTATATGTTGCACCCTTATCAACATCACGGCTTCCTATACCATCTAATAATTGTGTGGTAACCGCCTGAGAACTAGCGGTGATCGGAATATTAGTTGGATAATTTTTTCCGATTGATTCCCCATCCATGAGTACATGGATAATAGTTTTGGGCAATTGCATCCCAACACCAACGGTAGACCTATAATAAAGCGTCGATCCCAATACTAGAGCGACATCACATGTGCCAAGCCATTCTTGGACTGGATTATCTCCCCAGATTCTCTGACCCAAAGAGGTCCCTAGAGACAAAGGATGATTTTCCGGAAAAGCACCCTTAGCCCCATCCCCTGTCACTACCGGCGCACCCAATCTCTCCGCAAGCTTAATAATCTCTTCGGTACCACCCTGAGACTGCACTTCTTCCCCGACGAAGATTACCGGTCGTTTCGCCTGTAATAATGCCTCAAGTGCTTTCTCAACCATCACCGGATCGCCTTGAGGTATGTTGGGTTGCCGGGGCGTGAGTATCTCTACTTCTGCCTGATATGCCAATAAATCGGTGGGTAACTCCAGCTCAATAGGCCTAGGACGACGTTCTTGAAAACGTTGAAATGCCTCGACAAAATGGTCAGGTATAGACTCAACCTGATCTATCAGCGCGTTCCAATCAGTTACTGATCTAAACATGCCTAGTTGATCTTTAGTTTCGTGTGTAGTCAACTTGCCGCTACCAATGAATTCCTGCTCAACATTGGTAGTAATTTGTAAAACAGAAGAACCGGAGAAATAGGCTTCACCCATAGCTCCCATAGAATCTGCCGCCCCGGGACCAGTACTAGTCAAAAGTAATCCTGGTTTACCGGTTGCCCTTGAATAACCATCAGCCATATAGCCACAACCCAATTCCAATCTTCCACCTATAAACCGAAGATTGGTTTGGTTATCAAACAAGGCATCAAAAAGATCCAGTGTATGAACGGATATTATCCCGAAAACAGTATCTACCCCGTGAACCTTTAAAGACTCAATAACTGCCTGTCCACCCGTTAACTTTGCCAATTTAGCCCCCACCGTCAATCAAATTTCCATAGTGATAGTTTAATTAAATACCTAACTGAACCAAAGGCTGACACTGCTACAAAAGTAAACTAACCGGGTTCTCTAACAATTTTTTAATTTCAACCAAAAATTGTGCAGCTTCCGCGCCATCTGCGACCCGGTGGTCTGTAGAAAGAGTTGCTTTCATCACGTGGCCTACTGTAATCTGCCCATCCTCTACTATCGCCTGCTGTTTAACGGTACCAACAGCCAAAACGGCCGCGTGAGGAGGAAAAATTATAGCAGCGAAACTATCTACATCAAACATTCCTAGGTTACTTACACTAAATGTGGTCCCGCTATATTCCTCATTTCGGAGTGTACCGTTATTGGCCCTTTCTACAAGGTCTTTGCTATCCACAGCTATTTGCTTCAAGCTTTTATTCCCACAATCGTTGATGCCCGGAACTATTAGCCCGGCTTCTAAAGCTATTGCCATACCTATATTTATATGTGAATTTAGCTGAAGGTAGTCTTGATGGAAAGATCCATTAAACTTAGGATACTGTCCCAAGACTACTGCAGAAGCCTTTAAAACCAAGTCATTTACGCTAACTCTATTATCAGCTGGCAAAGCATCATTAATGTCTCGACGTAATTGCATGGCTTTACCCATGTTGATTTCCGCAGTAACGTAAAAATGGGGAGCTTCACGTTTACTATCAGACGTAACCTTGGCAATGACCTGTCTCATCCTAGACAGTTCCATTCTTTCTACGGATTCGGCCCTTGTCGTTTCAACCGACTGCTGGCCTAGCGACGCAACCGGTGCTACGAACTCCAACACGTCCTGTTCGATTATGCGCCCACCAGGTCCCGTTCCTGGGATTGAAGCCAGGTCAATGTTTCTTTCTTGAGCCAATCTGCGAGCTATGGGAGAAGCCCGTAACCGGCCGGCTTCAGGAGCAGGAGTAGAATAACTACTTTCAACCTCACTTCTTGTTAATGAAGAAGAGTTGTCATCAGCATTTAGAGCCTCGCCAGTTTTATCGGAAGCCGAAGTTGGTATTTCTTCTAGAACTTCATCGGGACCCGCGATAACAGCTATGAGTTCCCCAACTGGAATTGACACTCCTTCGTCCGCAATTATCCTACGTAAAACTCCCGATGTATAAGCTTCGAATTCAACTGTAGCCTTATCTGTTTCAATATCGGCGATAACCTCTCCCCTGGCCACTTCTTCCCCTTCTCCCTTATACCATTTGACAACTGTACCTTCCCTCATGTCATAACCCATCTGAGGCATAACTATGTTAGTTGCCAAGGTTTCCTCCTATCATACTCAGGATGATGATCCCGTTATTTCACGAACACAGGATAACTAATTTAACCACCGTGAAGTTATATAAGAACAACCATCAAACATACCAGGGTTAAGATCCACCACCCATCTGAAATTGCACAAGCATATGATCTGGATCATACATATACAGGCTTCTCACATGACCAGAACCATCAGTAAAATCCTCCCAAGATCCAGCCAGTTCATATCCATTGGATATGAGTTCCTCTGCTACAGACTTGGGATCGGAGACACTAAAAGAAAGGTGGCTTATTCCCACCTGATCTAAATGAATCGCTTGCCCATCAATAGCCTCACCCGGATGTGACGTGAGTGTCAAAGTAGGATTTAGAGGATTATCATTAAACCCTAAGCTAATCCAATGTCTAGTAATGCGTTCCAGTTTATAATTTCCTAATCTGGCAGTCTGAGTGCCTCCTTCAGTTATATCAGTGATCTTTTCCCCTAAAACCTTCATACCCAGAGCATCTCGATAAAACTTCAGAGATTCATCCATGTTTCTGACACAAATACCGATATGCGATATTTTATCTGCATCCATTATTTTTAGCCTCGTCTTCAGCCTAAGCCGCAGTTATGCTAATCAACGCCCTAAAAGAATTAACCCATGCTAGACCGTCTAGAATTTATTGTCAAAATAATGCTTAGGCAACAAATGCCAGACCGAAATTACATTAACGGCCTAAAACATCGCAGGCGGCCCGTGCCACCCTATTTACATCTGGTATGGACAGTTGTTCTAATGGATAGGAGAAGGGAATGGGCACCTCCTCACCCGCAATCCTACCTATAGGGCCGTCCAAAAAATCGAACGCCTCTTGTTGCACTAAAGAAATTACCTCACCAGCGAATCCTCCTAATCTAGGAGCCTCTTCAACTACCAGCACGTTATGGGTCTTTTTTACTGAATCAACCAATGTTTGAATATCCAATGGCCGAAGGCATCGCAAGTCTATTACCTCAGCATCAATCCCATAATTAGACAGTACATCGGCCGCTGCCAAGCTGACCTGAACCATGCGAGAATAGCTGATTATACTAATGTCCTGTCCTTCTCGTTTTACATCAGCGAGACCAATGGGTATCTTTACTGGACTGTCGTTTACCTCGCCTCGCGTACTATAAAGCATAATGTGTTCCACAAATAAAACAGGGTCATCAAGGTCCCGACAGCTCCTGAATAAACCCAGGACATCACTGGGGGTCGTGGGTACCACCACCTGTAATCCTGGCACTGATGCAAACCACCCTTCAAAGCATTGAGAATGGGTCGCAGATACCCCAGCACCGCTTCCCGTTACAGTTCTAATGATCAACGGTATAGAGAATTGTCCATTGGACATATACCTCAGTTTAGCAGCATGATTAACGATTTGATCTGACGCCAGTAAACTAAAGTTGATGGTCATTAACTCTACTATAGGTCGTAAACCCGCCATAGCAGCCCCGATCCCAGCCCCTGTAATCACGGATTCTGACAGAGGAGAATCTTTTATGCGCCGTTGGCCATATTGTTCCCAAAGCCCTTTTGTAACGGCAAATGCTCCACCGTAAGGACCAATGTCTTCTCCTATGAGAAAAGTCCTTTCGTCTTCTTCAAGTGCCTCTTTTAACGCCTGACTGACTGCTTCACGGTATGTGATTACTGGCAAACCTGCTCCTCTTATTCACTATATACGCCCTTATACAGGTCTTCCGGTTTCGGAAAGGAGCTATTAACGGCAAATTCTACCGCAGCTATAACTTCGAGAGACACCGAAGAATGAATTTCGTCTAACTCTTCCTCCGAGATCAAGCCTTGAGAAATTAGCCATTCTTGGTATCTTGGGATAGGATCACGGGCTTCCCAATATGCCACTTCCTCAGCTGGCCGGTAATCGGCAGGATCAGCTATGGAGTGTCCTCTAAGACGATAGGTATGTGCTTCGATAAAAACCGGCCCCTTACCGGTTCTAACGTGGTCTGAGGTCTTCAACATCAATTCACGCACAGCCAGCACATCATTACCATCTACCTGATAACCTGGCATCCCATATGGTTCGGCTAACTTGTATATTTCTTTGAAGTTAACTAGAGTAGTAGAAGCTGCGGCTCCCATACCGTATAGGTTATTTTCACAAAGGAAAATGACCGGGAGATTCCAGACCGCTGCCAGATTCATCGATTCATGAAACTCTCCCTCAGCTATGGCTCCATCACCAAGGAAACAAAGAGTAAGTCTATCGTCATCTCTATACTGGCTAGCCAATGCCAATCCTGTCGCTACAGGGAGTTGCCCCCCAACGATAGTATAGCCCCCCATAAAGTTAGACTTGGCGTCGAACAGGTGCATTGAGCCACCCCTTCCTCCACTGCAGCCAGTCGATTTTCCAAAAAGTTCTGCCATGATGATGTCCGTGCTAATCCCTCGGGCCAAAGCGTGCCCGTGATCTCTATAATGGGTAACTATATAATCATCTGGTCCCAAAGTTGAGATAGCACCTACCGCTATTGCCTCTTCACCGGAGTAAACGTGCAGAAAACCGCGTACGTTACCCTGAGTGTACTGACGTTCACTTTCACGTTCGAATTCCCTTATGAGCCACATTTGGCGATAAAATTTAATTAGCTCAGTTTTTTCGAGTTTTACTTGCTCATCAAAAAGCATAGCCCTATCCCGATACTAAACGGTTCGTTTGGCACTGGATATATACCCTTCATTAATAGAGTCACATATCGAACGAAGCAGGAATCAGAATCGTTTCGAATCCATCACTTATCGGACGACTTAAATAACACGTATTTATGTAAATTAACATAGGTGGTTTGTAAACTGGTACCCGAAAGACCCCGGCCTTCTTGGATCATGTGATACGATCCATGACTCTTTGAACTTGATCAGGATCTAATCCCAGTTTACGCGATGCTAGCGAGCCACCCGTCTTCAAAACTGGCTCGGCATCTTCCAAAGAAGAACGATCACCCTCAAAAAATACCCCTATGTAAATTGTATCTCCAAATAGAACTGCTTTTTCACAAGCCCCAACCCAATCTCTCGTGTCGTGATTTTCGTCCTCTAATTTTTTGATTCGATCCTTGAAGAAATTATGAGTATTGGTCAGATTAAAAGTCACGCAGGGACTAAACACATCAATTATCGAGAAGCCTTTATGTTGGATACCTTGCTGTATCAGATCGGATAAATGTCTTACATCTCCGCTATACGCCCGGGCTACGAATGTGGCTCCATTCATGATGGCGGAAGTAATGGGATTGATTGGTTGCTCAACGTTACCAAAAGGGGTGCTCTTAGTGGACATACCGAGACTGCTTGTCGGTGAAACTTGGCCTGTGGTTAACCCGTAGATTTGGTTATTCATAACGACATAGGTCAAGTCTGTGTTCCTACGAGCAGTATGGGTGAAGTGATTCCCGCCGATTCCGTATCCGTCCCCATCTCCACCTGTCACGATCACCGTCATCTCGTGATTGGCCTGTTTAAAGCCTGTTGCAACAGCCAGAGACCTCCCGTGTAGAGTATGCATACCGTAAGAATTAAAATATCCAGGCAAATTGGACGAACAGCCAATACCGCTTATAGTCATAACTTCGTGCGGACGCAAGCCGAGTTCGGCGACTGCTCGCTGTAAAGCGTTTAATACACCAAAATCTCCGCAGCCTGGACACCAATCAGGATCCACCTTCCCTTTAAAATCCCTTGGAGTTAAGTTTATAGTAGCAGTGGCCATAGTTTCACCTCTATGTTAACAACTTTAATGTATTAGGCAGATCGTCTTTAAACAGTTATTTCCTGGTAGGGAATATATATATTTGTCTTGCCTTCGATCTGAGCTTTTACTCCGTCGACAATATGATGAGGCATGAACGGCTCACCATCGTATTTTCGGATATGACCGTCTGCAGAATAGCCAGTCTCACTTCGCATATATCGTGCAAACTGTCCTGAATAGTTATTCTCCACGATTATTACCCGCTTGGATTTCTTCAATATCTCCATTATCTCTCTGCCGTGGAATGGGACCATCCATTTTATACTTAACAAATTGGTGGATACACCGTCAGCATTCAGAATTTGTGATGCTTCATGAATGATCCCGTAAGTAGATCCCCAGCCGACTAAAGTGACATCAGCATTGGTTCGACCTTCCAACACCGGGGGAGCTATGTTAGCTAAGATATTGTGGAATTTTCGAGCTCGCTTCTCGACCATAGCCCTTCGCTTGTGTGGGTTGGTGAATTCATCGCTTATAAGTGTCGAGTCTTCGTCGTGTTCATCAGTGGCTGCAACGTGAACGTATCCGGCAGTGCCTGGAAGAGCCCTAGGTGAAATACCACTCTCGGTATTTTTGTATCTAAGGTATTCTTCGCCATCAGACGGTTCATCAATTAACTCACCTCTATCAATTTCCGGAGTCATATTAATGTCATCCGGGTTAACGCTGAAACGGCCTTCCGAGATATATAAATCAGATATAACTATAGCTGGACACTGATACTTGTCGGTCAAGTTAAATACTTCTGGCATAGTATTAAAAGCATCCAAGCAATCCGTCGGAGTCACTATGATCCTTTCGAAATCTCCCTGACTCGCTCCAAGAGCTTGCCAAAGATCGCCCTGTTCAGTTTTTGTGGGAACCCCTGTAGATGGCCCTGCTCGTTGAACATCGATGAATACGCAGGGTATTTCCATCATAGACGCGGCCCCCACAGCCTCGGTCATTAGAGCAAATCCACCTCCTGAAGTAGCGCACATTGCACGTGTTCCAGCGTGCCCCGCCCCCAGAACCATATTCGCAACACCTATTTCATCTTCCACTTGCCTAACCATGATCCCTAAATTACGGGCATTCGCTGCCATCCAATGTAGAACTCCGGTCGCTGGACTCATAGGATAAGCGGCGTAAAATTTAACACCGGCCGCAGCACCCCCCATTGCCAATGCCTCGTTTCCAGACCAAACCGCAAGCGGTTTCTCTCCAAAAGGAGGGGCCAATTCAAAATGTTCAAAGTGTTCTTGCGAATAATGAAAACCAGCTCTAGCCACCTCAATATTTTGATTCACGATCTCTTGACCTTGTCTCTGGAAACGGTGGGTTAAACTTTCCTCTAGCACATCAAAATCAATACCCATAAGCGAAATGCAGGCGCCCATTGCCACCGTATTTTGAATCAATCGACTTCTACTTTCGGTTAATTCTCCCACTGGTAACCCGCAAAGATCCGCCCCTGAACTATCTAAGCTTGGTGTTACTAGGTCACTGTTGAAGACAATACGGGTTCCCTTACCCATCAACCGCTGATGTCGGTCCATAGTATCTTGGTTGAGACAGATGAGGAGGTCTAATTGGTCTCCATGATTTTGTACTTTTGTATCACTAATCCGCATCGTCAAAAAGATATGCCCACCGCGGACAATCGATTGGTATGAATTGTATGTGCTTAAGTGCAATCCGCGTTGAACAATTATACGAGCTAAAATGTCACCTGGAGTGGCGATCCCCTGTCCGGCTTCTCCACCTATTGCCAACGCAAAATCATAAGTTCCCAAACCCATCTAGTAACTCCCTCCTATGCGTTATCTTTAGTGATTGTCGTTACGGTGAAAACTTGATTTAACTCTTTTTTCACCGGCTACCCCTATTTAATGATGTTTGCTCAGGGTAAAGCCTTACATGTGCAAGGCTTTACCCTGAGCATCTAACGCAGCTTCTTTTAGCATTTCGGATATAGTTGGATGCGCATGAACCGCCCATCCAATCTCTACGCTAGTACCCTCAAGCATCTTGGTCAAAGTCAATTCTCCCAATAACTCCGTCACCTCAGGCCCAATCATGTGACCACCCAGCAACTCCCCGTAATTGGCTTCGACCACTAACTTGATCATACCCTCAGTCTCACCCATTGCCAATGCCTTACCGTTTGCTTGAACGTTGAATTTTCCGACATTAACTTCAAACCCCTGTTCCAATGCTTGCTGTTCTGTTAACCCAAAACTGGCAATCTGAGGCTGACAGTAAGTTGCTCTAGGCATCAAGGAATAGTCTAACGGTTGAGTTTCTAATCCTGCGATATGCTCCGCAACTGTAACCCCTTGAGCCGAAGCAACATGCGCTAGAGCCATCCTGCCAGTTACATCACCGATAGCATAAACACCTGCTATGCTAGTTGCCATGTGATCATCAACGTTGATGAAACCCCTGGTAGTTTCCACCTCTATTTCATCCAAACCCAGATTTTCACTATTGGGTTGTACCCCGATAGCAACAAGAACTTTACCACAAGGAATCGATTGCACTACCCCATTTTTCTCCACGGTAACCGATAATTCTCCACCCTGATCATTTAGCCCAGTGACGCCGGTCTCAGTCATTATAGTAATGCCTCGGCGTGCAAACGAACGTTCAAGTTGTTGACTAATCTCGGCATCTTCGGCGGGTACCAATGAAGGCAGCAATTCAACAATGGTCACATCCACTCCGTAAGTATGATACAAATAAGCGAATTCAACTCCTATTGCTCCACCGCCAACGATTACCATAGAAGATGGCAAATCCTTTAAGATTATCGATTCTCTGCTACTGATGACTTTATCGCCGTCTATGGGTAATGACGGTACACTCCGCGGCCTAGAACCCGTAGCTATAATTATATTTTTGGCCTGTATTTCAGTTCCATCATCTCCAATACTCACTATACCGTTACCGGACAGTCTCCCTTCACCAGTTATATGATCTACCTTATTTTTCCTCAACAAATATGAAACTCCCCGGACGTTGCGATCAACTACACTGCGACTCCGGTCTACCGCTGAGCCAAAATTTGCTTGGAAATTATCGAAAGTTAAACCGAACTCTTCGGATCTCTGAAAATATGAAACGATTTCAGCATTCTTTAAAAGGCTTTTGCTGGGTATACATCCCCAATTAAGACATACACCACCCAATGCTTCCTTTTCTATAATCGCCGTCTTGAGCCCCAGCTGACCGCATCTGATTGCGGATACGTATCCACCTGGACCGGCACCAATCACCACTACATCGTAATCTGAATCCATTTGCATCCTAACTATTAGCTTTCCCGCGATAAAGTTCGCCCCAACTTTAAGCTCTGGGGTTAAATACAGTTGAGTTCAGCCATTATACAAGTGGGCCAAGACGACCACAAGTTACCAGGCAACGGCTATACCTCTCCTAAACTTGGATTCAGCTCAGGTTTCAATTATAGTAATTGCTCGCATTATATCGGAGAAGCAATTTGATTAGACCAGAAGTAACCAAGGGGGACCACATAACCCTGACCCTAACGTCGTGGGGCAGATTAGGCGAGGCGATGGCCCAATACGAAGACCTAGATATATTCGTATTGGGCGGAATCCCAGGGGAAAAAGTAACGGTAGAAATTCTCCGTATATACCGAAAATATATGACAGCCCGAGTAATCCAGGTCATTGATAGCTCAGCCTCCAGAACTGAGCCACCTTGCCCATATTATGGAGA
>CAJXEF010000006.1 GCA_913052545.1 uncultured Chloroflexota bacterium | reverse complement strand
CTCTCAAGAAGACGAGGATTTATCCCAGCTGGGAGTGGATGCCTTAGGTCTTTAAACTGCTTAAAACTATAATAAAGTCGCCATCAAATTGCCTAGCCGTGTATAGCTCATGTGATTACGCTATGATTATTCTTAAGGACATCTAAGGGTGAAGCATGGCTACTATGACAATACAGGACGCTGCCCACAAACTAGGCATTTCTGAAATCACGGTTAGACGAAAGCTTAAATCCGGTCAGCTGGTTGGACAACAGGAAGAGGCACCGAACGGCCGTTGGTGGGTAGAAATCTCTGATGAACAAAACTCTTTCGATAGCGAATCCAAAAGCGGTGGCGACCGCGAGCCGAATGCTCACGTCGCTGATCTGGTGCAAATCCTGAAGGACCAAGTTTCCAGTTTACAACATCATTTGGATATCAGGGAAAGGGAAGTCGGAGAGCTGCATGTGATTATTCAACAACAGGCGTTAGCTCTTCCGTCGCCAGTCATGGGAGGAACGAAATGGTGGAATAAATTGTGGTCCAATGATTAGATACGCATGAGTCGCTCCGCATTGCCAATTAATATTTGGGGTTGGTTAAAGAGGAGGCCGATTGTCGATATAGGCAAACTCGAGACATTTAATCCCCCGTGATAATTTGCTCGCACACTTGGGCTCCCTTCCATACTTCTGACAAGACCGCTGTCTCAATTTTGGTGTGGAAAGATCGGACTCCGATTCCTAAAGGAATGGCGGTGATTCCGGTCTCGTTGAAAACATTCGCGTCAGATCCGCCGCCACTTTTACAATATTGAGGAATTAGCCCTACTTTATCTATAGCACTAGAAATCGTTCGAACGGTGGAATCAGCAGGATTAATGTCGTAAGCTTTGTAACTGTTACGGATTTCTAGTGCTATTTGCGACCCGTGGTATTCTGATTCGACCTGCTTGCAAACATCTCTAAATCTCTGGGAAATCTCTTCGAGGTTATTTTTGTTACGACTCCTAATTTCGCCGTCTAAAAACGCGGACTCGGGGATTATGTTTCGTTTGAGACCACCCTCGGCCCGCCCAATGTTCGAAGTCGTCTCTTCATCGATCCTGCCCAGAGGGAGTCGTGTCAGAACTTGGGCTGCTATTACTAATGCAGATAAGCCTTTTTCGGGTTCTAGCCCGGCATGAGAGGCACGTCCTTGAATATTTATGCTGACTATATTTTGGGAAGGGGCAGACAATGTTACACGATCGATTGTTCCTTCTCCGTCCATAACGACTCCACGAGTTGCTGTCAGTAAGTTGAAATCTAGGTTATGGACACCTACTAAGCCGCCTTCCTCTGCTCGGGTAAAAACAACTTCCACTGGTAAGTGTTGGATGTCGCTTCGAACTACAGATTCAATCGCTTCTAATATTATAGTGAGGCCCGCTTTGCAATCCCCCCCAAGGATGGTGGTTCCGTCTGATTTCAGAAGATCTCCTTCTCTAATCGGATTGATCCCGCGCCCCGGTTCGACCGTATCAAGATGAGCAGAGAGAAGTATGGGTTCGCCGACCCCTGGTAAAGTAGCAATCACGTTCTTGAAAGAGTCGTGTTTGACGGTAAATCCTAGATTGGTTAATCTGCTGGAAACAGCCGAATCTATATTATCCTCTTCGCCGGTAGGACTATCTATTCGAATTAAGTCGATTAATGTTTGGATCAACCGTTCCTTGTTAGCCATGGGAAACTCCTAACAGAACTACAAGATTTAGAATTGTGGCCGTCGTTGGCAGGACTTTACCCAGACTTGAGTTCCCTTATCGGCTTGGTTAGAGGGAAATCACGCCTGTATCATTACATTTTGTTAATCTAAACGTTTCAGACTATCACAGATTAAATGATACGGTTGTTGAAGTAAAATCAATGGCCAATAACGGCCGCCCGTGTGTATACTACCGTAATGGATATAGAAGTAAGGTTATTCGCTCTATACAAGGAACGTGCAGGTTGCAGCGAAGTTCTGTTGAACCTAGAGGAAGGGGCAAATGTGCAAGACCTCACACGTGAAGTCAGGTCATTGTTCCCCAATCTAGCGCCGCCTGATGTAGGCATTGTAGTAGCGGTTAATGCAGACTACGCTGACACCAATATGGAGCTCCACCAGGGTGATGAAGTATGCCTTATTCCACCGGTTAGCGGAGGTCGATAAATGATCGAAATAACTGAACTGCAGTTGGATCCTGATAGAATTACTAACTTGGTCCGTAACGATAGTAATGGAGCCGTAGTCACATTTTTAGGTAATACTCGGGATAACTTCGAGGGCAAGAGAGTGATTCGCCTGGAATATGAAGCATATGTGAAGATGGCTGAAAAAAAATTGGAAGAAATACGGCAAGAGATGATAAAAGAGTTTGGGATCGAAGATATAGCTATCGGACATCGAATTGGGGTAGTTGATATCGGTGAAACCTCCCTGGTAGTAGCAGTCGCATCCCCACATCGAACAGAAGCGTTTAATGCTTGCCATAAAGTTGTCGACAGGGTTAAAGAAATCGTACCCATATGGAAAAAAGAGGTATATGCAGACGGATCTCGTTGGGTAGCATGTGAGAACCATGAATTCGTTCTTGATCAACCTCAATTAGCTGAGAAACTGGGTCAATCTTGAGAACCAATAAATCAATTATTAATCTTCTATAAAGTGCGTGAATCAAGCCTATCTGCTTGATTAGGATTGTCGGTATGGATCCAGACATTAGATCTTCACAGGCGCCTCCTAAATTCCCTCCCCTTAAATTACCCGCTATGTTTGCCCGGTATGAGGAAATTGTCAGCCAGCAATTGTATGAAGCGGTACCGCAGTTTGAATTCTCTAAGCTTTCTAGTCTTATGCGATATCATCTTGGCTGGACTGATAGAGATGGGAACGTTGCTACCACTACAACGTCGCAGGGAAAGGCGTTACGTCCAACTCTTTGTGTTTTTATGTGCCAAGCTTCAGGTGGAGACCCAAAAACTGCTTTGCCTTCTGCAGCTGCATTGGAACTAATCCATAACTTTTCTCTCCTCCATGACGACATTCAGGACCAGGGATATGAACGTCGTCATCAGCCGACAGTTTGGTCCATTTGGGGGACTTCAAAGGCTTTGATAGCAGGAGATGCAATGCATTCTGTAGGAGACCTTTCTGCTTTAAACAGCGTGTTCTTCGGGGTATCGCCGAAGCTAGCGATACAGATCTCCACGATACTCACGGAAAGCTATCTAGAGATGATAGAGGGTCAATGCAGGGATTTGGTCTTTGAAAAAACTACTGATATAAAAGTCGACGAATACTTGCGAATGATTGCTTTAAAGACCGGCGCATTAATAAGAAGTTCTGTGCTAATTGGATCTTTAGTCGCGAAAGAGGACTCTAAGCATAATAAAGCTGTAGTTGATTTTGGCAATTATATTGGCAGGGCTTTCCAGATTCGAGACGATTTTCTCGGGATTTGGGGTGATGAGGCTACCACGGGCAAGACGGCGTCTGGAGATATAGAGCAACGGAAAAAATCCTTGCCAATAGTCGTAGCGTTCGAAAACGCGAGCGGGCCTGCCGCGGATGAGCTAATGAGGATTTATAGCCCGGACAACAGAGAAGAGTTGTCTGCATATGATATAGAGATTATTAGAACGGTTTTGGACGAAGTCAAGGCTGCAGAGGAATGTCAACGATTGACGGAACAAAGTTCGGAGCATGCCTTATCTGCCCTTGCTGGTGTGAATTTTTCTTCTTGGGCCCTTTCAGAGGCTAAAGATCTGGTCAACTTCTTATCTTCTCGAGAATTCTAGTTGAGACCGGTAAGACTAGGGTTGGTGTTTTATGTTTGAACCTACAAAAGAAGGTAAAAAATCCCGCAATCGCCCGATAGAACTGTCTCTGCGCCTCGGTTGGTACCTAATTAAAAATCGAATTCGGGGAAGAAAAAGATTTCCTTTAGTCACCATGTTGGAGCCTCTTGAGATGTGTAATCTAGCCTGTATTGGGTGCGGAAGAATTAGGGAATATAAACCTGTGTTGGATCATGTGATGTCGGTTAATGATGCTCTATCGGCTGTTGAGGAATCCGGAGCCCCCATCGTTTCGTTAGCAGGTGGGGAACCGACTATTCACCCAAAGATTGACGAAATTATAAATCAGCTAGTGGAAAGGAAATACTTTGTCTATTGTTGTACCAACGCTCTCCTTTTGGAGCGCCAATTGCAAAAAATTCCCCCGTCCAAATACTTTTGTTGGGTAGTGCATCTAGATGGCATGGAAACCAAGCATGATGAATCTGTGGCACGCGCAGGTGTATTTAAAAAAGCGGTGTCAGGGATGCAGGTTGCTTTAGAAAAAGGTTATAGGGTCTGTACGAATACTACGGTTTTTAATAATAGTGACGTTGGCGATTTGAGGGCAATGTTCAAATTCGTAGCTGGTTTAGGAGTTGAAGGGTCCATGATCTCTCCCGGATACGATTTTCAAGACGTACCAGATCAGGACTTATTCTTATCTCGTGATCAGGCTAAATCGGTTTTCCGAGATTTGTTAGATCCAAAAGAAAATACTGAAAGTCGCTTCTACAATAATCCACTGTATTTAAATTTCCTCCGGGGTGAAAAGGAATACCAATGCACTGCTTGGTCGAATCCGACTTACACGGTAATGGGTTGGCGAAAACCTTGCTATCCTTTGGCAGACGAACACGTTAGTGATGTCAATGATTTGTTTGAAACGGAACTTTGGGACGAAAAATATGGAGTTGGCAGAGATCCCAGGTGTTCCAACTGTATGATGCATTGTGGGTTCGAGTCAGCCACGATATTTCAAGCGATATCTACTCCTAAGGATTGGGTAACCTTAATAAAATCGGGCGCTCTTCACAAGGGAGTTTGACCGCTGATTGATCGCGTTCTTCCGAGAAGGTGATGAAAAATGCTAACTGTAGTCTTCCCTATGTTCCTAGAGATACCGGGAGTGCTCAATAAGAGGGAATTCAGATGGATAAAAGCTAAGACATACCAATGTCTTGTAATTGGTGTCGGGAAAGAATCTACGCAAAGGGTTTTGGCTAAATGGCTGGAGGACAATAGCAACATTGATGCCCATGACATCGGTCAAAATTGCATCCTTTTGCTTGGGTTCTGCGGTGGGCTGGATCCAAATTTGAGGACCGGTGATATGGTATTGTCAACACATTACCGATTGGATCAAGAATTGTCGGATGTCGGTCAATACAGGCAATGTGAGCCAAATCTGAACATGTTCTTTCGGGCAATTAAAGTAGTTACCAAAAGAGAGATGCGGTGGAGCCTGGCCCCTTCGTTAACGACAACCCACATAGTTGGAACTCGAGTTGAAAAGGCCAAGCTTTGGGAATCTTGTAATGCCGGTACGGTTAACATGGAGGATTTTTGGGTAGCTGATTTCGCCCGCCAATGGAATATTTCTTTTCTTTCAGTCCGGGTGGTTGTAGATGACGCAGCTCAAGAAATTTCCTCTAATGTCTTGGAATTGCTACGAGCCCCTTGGAAGGCTTTACCATTGGTGTTATTTCGTCCAAACCAGTTGATACGCCTTTTTAATTTAATGATAAAAATGGCGTTTGCCAAGCAGAAACTTAGTATATTTGCTGGAGCTTTCCTAGCCTCTATTAAAGACTAATAGAGAATTGGATAGTCAACTTAAATGAAAGTTTTCATAACTGGTGCCAGCGGTTTTATAGGAGGTAACTTAGCACGTAAGCTGGTGGATAGAGGCTATGAGGTAAAAGCTTTGCTCAGGCATGGGAGCAAGATTTCTACAATTCGGCGAAATGAGGTAGAAATAGTCGAGGGAGATATTCTAGACTTTCACTCAGTGTTACGTGGCGCCAGGGAATGCGGATGGGTTTTTCACTGTGCTGCAGATTATACGTTTTGGAGTAGGCACCCGAGTGATATATATAAAACTAATGTGAAGGGTACTGAAACTGTCTTGGCCGCGGCAGATTTAGCCGGGGTCGAGAGAATCGTTTACACAAGCACAGTCGGTACTATTGGCCTACCACAGGTGGGTTTAGGATATGAAGAGACAGCTCTTCCACCCCATCAACTCGTCGGCAATTATAAGAGATCCAAGTATCTGGCGGAAACATTTGCATTGAGCAAGGTCACATCCGGAATGCCTGTGGTAGTTGTTAATCCAACTGCTCCAGTTGGACCGTGGGACGTTAAACCTACGCCGACCGGGAAAGTTATCGTCGATTATTTAAAAGAGAAAATACCTGCCTACGTGCAAACGGGACTGAATTTTGTAGATGTATCGGATGTCGCAGAAGGCCATATACTAGCTGCACAAAAAGGGACTATTGGGGAAAGATACATTTTAGGAAACCAGAATATGTCTCTATTGGAACTATTCAAAATTTTAGAGGAGTTGTCAGGTAGAAAACGACCGACATTGTCTATCCCGAAATGGCTTGCTCTAGGGCTCGGCCAAATCGACGACGTTATAGAAAATAAGATTCTTAGAAGGGAACCTAAAATACCCTTAGAGGGGGTCAAAATGGCAAAAACAAATATGTATGTAAGCAGTCAAAAAGCAATAGTTCAATTGGGTTTGCCTCAGAGTCCTGTTGAGCATGCTTTATCTCAAGCTATTCAATGGTTCAGTGATAAAGGTTATTATTGATCTATCTGGTTTCTCGATGGAACTATCAGCTCAATACCTAGGCGAACATGGACTTGTAATGTCGATTACATTCGAGGGTTTAGTGAGATGCTTGGTACAGACCTAGCCAAGACGGGGAAAGGGGGAAAATCTAAAGTGGTTACCGCTAGGCCTGCTGTAGTAGTAGCTATAAAAAACACTCAAAACTACTTTAGAGGCTGTCAATATAACGAAGGTTATTGGTGGGCTGAATTAGAGTCGAACGTCACCATGGCCTCTGAATATTTGTTGCTCTCTTATTATCTCGGTAAATCCGATAAAAATAGATGGAGAAAGGCCTGTAATTATATCCTGAGTAAGCAGAGAGAAGATGGATCTTGGGGACAATATTATCAAGCACCGGGAGATGTAAGTACATCTGTAGAAGCGTATTTGGCGTTAAAATTAGCCGGATATAGCCCACACTTGGAAGCTTTGAGAAAAGCACGTGAATTTATTATCTCACGTGGAGGAGTTCCAAATACCCGGGTGTTCACAAAAATATGGCTGGCTTTATTCGGCCAGTGGGATTGGACTGGGACCCCTAACATGCCTCCAGAGCTAATGCTTTTACCCTCGTGGGCTCCATTTAATATATATGAATTTTCTAGTTGGGCCCGACCAACTGTAGTTCCATTGCTGTTGGTGCTGACTAGACAGCCGAATTGTCAGATTCCTGAATGGGCATGGATAGATGAACTGTACGCGGAAGGTAGGGCGAAGGTCGATTATTCTTTACCCAAGCCGCCTGCCAAGTTAGGCTGGGCAAGTTTGTTTTACCATTTGGATCGTTTAGTAGGCTTATACCATAGACTTCCGGTACATCCGCTCAGATCTCTGGCCGAACGCAAGGCAATCCGTTGGGTACTCGACCATCAGGAAGCGGATGGATCATGGGCAGGGATTCAACCACCATGGGTTTATTCTTTGATTGCTTTACACCATTTGGACGCATTATCCCACGAGCCTATGATAGAGAAAGGCTTCGACGCTTTTGATAAATTTGCCATCGAAGATGAAGAGACCTTTAACTTACAAGGCTGTATCTCTCCTGTTTGGGATACTTGTTTAGCTCAATTAGCGCTTGTCGAATCCGGGATTAGCTTGGATGATCCACTAATATCTCATTCGACGGAATGGCTTTTGGATCAACAGATTTTAACGACGGGAGACTGGAAAGTTAAAGCTAAAAACGCCCAACCGGGTGGTTGGGCGTTTGAATTTCACAACGATTTATACCCGGATATCGACGATACTTCTGTTGTTATCATGGCTATACAAAATATTGCGTTATCCGAGCAAAATGAAGTTAGGAAGGCCGAAGCGATTGATAGAGGTGTCTCTTGGGTTTTGGCCATGCAAAATAAAAACGGAGGTTGGGCAGCATTTGACAGAGGCAATGACCGGCGGTATATGACGCAACTTCCATTCTCAGATTTTGGGGAAACATTGGATCCACCCAGTGCTGATGTTACAGGGCATGTTTTAGAGATGCTGGGTAGATTAGGATATTCTAAAAAACACGTAGCAATCGATAAGGCGTATAAGTATTTACGGCGGGAGCAAGAAAAGGATGGACCGTGGTTTGGTCGCTGGGGAGTCAACTTTATTTATGGTACTGGGTCCGTTCTTCCGGGTCTAGCTGCTATTGGCGAAAATATGGATCAGCCGTATATTCAACGGTCCCTAGATTGGATCGAGATGCATCAAAACGCTGATGGCGGTTGGGGGGAAAGTTGTGGATCTTATGTTGATGCATCTCTTCGGGGAGTGGGTCCTAGTACAGCTTCGCAAACTTCGTGGGCGATACTGGCCTTATTAGCAGCAGGTAAAGTGGATAGCCAGTCTGTTTATAGGGGAATTAATTATTTAATATCCTTGCAAGGGGAGGATGGGACATGGGAAGAACCTTATTTCACAGGAACGGGGTTCCCCGGATATGGATTTGGAACAGTACCCAAACAACCACCTGCTCCCGGTGAACTTCATTTCCAGGGCCTGGAAATGTCGGGTGGTTTTATGATCCATTACCACATGTACCGTAATTGTTGGCCTCTTCTAGCTTTAGGCAGGTATCATTCCTTAACCGGTAGCAAATCTTGCGAAAACTAACGATAGGCGAGTAATGACTGAATACCGGGCTTTTAACGAAGATAAGTGGACGTTGCCAGACTCAGATGCATATTGTGCTTCAATCACGAAATCGCATTATGAGAATTTCATCGTAGGATCTTGGATTTTGCCCAAACCCATGTTGAAGCATATCTACGCATTGTATAGCTATTGTCGCTCAGTAGATGATTTGGGAGATGAAGATATGCCGCCGTACCTGGATCTCGGTGATCCACTTCAGTATGATTCAGAGGGTGCTTCAAACATTGAGCTACAAAGTCAACCAGATGACTTAGTAGGAAGACGTAGGTTAAATCTTTTAGATCAATGGGAACTAAAATTGAAGTCCTGCTATGCAGGGACTCCTGAACATCCAATATTCGTATCCTTGCAGAGAACTATTGTGGAGTTTAACTTACCTATTGAACCATTTCTTAAGCTGATAGAAGCTAATCGCATGGACCAAAAAGTTCATAGGTATTCAACATACAACCAATTATTAGATTATTGCGACCATTCGGCTAACCCTGTCGGAAGACTCTTTTTAGGTCTATTTGGCTATCATGCGGCGGAGCTCCATGAATTATCTGATGCTACTTGTACCGCTTTACAATTAACAAATTTTTGGCAGGACGTAAGAAAAGATTATCTAAAGGGTAGAGTTTATATCCCGCTGGAAGATTGGATTAGTTTCGGTTGCACTGAAAATGATTTGGGACCTGGAACCCCAAGTGAAAACTACAGACAGATGATGAAATTTCAAGAATCCAGGACGATGGAATTTTATAGGAGAGGATCTATACTAACGGAAAAATTAGATGGGGACGTCAAGTTGGATGTTGCCCTATTCTCCAAGGGTGGGATGGCCATTTTGGAAACTATTAAAAAACAACATTACGATGTTTTTACTAAGCGTCCCACCCTAAGCAAAGGTCGTAAAATGGCGCTATTTATTAATACTTGGTTAGCATATAAGTTAAAATTGAACTTGTACTCCAAAAGGCAAATCCAATGAGTTCAAAATCAATACTCATATTTGTAAAGGGAAATAGGCATGACTCTAAATCCAAAGTTACATATGGCCTATCAGGAATGTGGGAGGATAACTAAGAAAGAAGCTACCAACTTTTATTATGCCTTTTTGACTTTGCCTAAACACCGCCGAAGAGCGATTTATGCTGCTTATGCCTTTTGTCGTTACTGTGATGATGCAGTAGACGATCAATCCTCAATGGACTCAAAATTGGAAAGCGTGAATCTCTTAAGAGAAAAATTGCGGCTTAGCTATGTGGGCGAAGCAGTGGACCCGATTTTTCTGTGCTTGGGCGATGTGGCTAAACAATTTGATATTCCACAGGAATATTTTGAAGCCGTTCTTATGGGGGTAGAGTCTGATTTAATAAAAACGAGGTACCAAAATTTTGACGAATTAAAGCAATATTGTTATCAGGTAGCCTCTGTAGTAGGACTTATCTGTATCCAAATATTTGGATATCGAGATGCTATTGCGAAAACGTATGCTATAGATTTGGGTCTTGCTATGCAATTAACTAACATTCTGCGAGATATCCAGGAAGACGTGCTCATGGATAGAATTTATTTACCTCAAGAAGAATTGGAACGATTTAATTATTCCGAGGAAGACCTTAAAGCTGGTATAGTGAATAATCAGTTCAAAGAGTTAATGATGTACCAGTCAACGAGGGCGCGAAACTATTTTGAAAATGGATTTCGTCTATCGTCGTATTTGTCCGTAAGATCAAGAGCTTGTCCGATAGCATTGGGTGGGATGTATAAAATGATTTTAGGACGTATCGAAACCTGCAACTTTGATGTCTTTCACAATAGGATAAATTTAGGTACAGGTGAGAAAATTAAAATTATGGTTAATTCTTTGTTATTGTCATTGGTGCCTAATTGGGCGAGAAAGCTAAAGTAATAATTATTGGCGGCGGGATATCTGGTGTTAGTGCCGCGGTACGCTTGGTAGATAACGGGTTTGATGTCAACATTATCGAATCCCGTGGTTTTTTAGGTGGCCGATCGTTCTCATTTAAAGATAAAGAAACTGGGATCGAGTTAGATAACGGTCAACACGTGATTACCAAAGCATGCTCGATGTACTTGGACTTGGCTGAACGGTTAGGTATTTTAAACCAATGGAAACAGCAGGATAATTTCCAGCTTCAGGTATACGATAAATTTAACAAATTAGCCATCTTGAAGTCCTCGATTTTACCATCCCCTTTTCATCTGGCTCCTTCGTTTTTTAATTATTCACATTTGGATATCAGCGATAAAATCAGCATATGTAAAGCTCTGTATCAAGCCAAACGCACTAATAGGGATAATCATGGATTAGATGAATTGCCTTTTGGAGAATGGCTAGCTCAAAATAAGCAGAGTTCTAGGGCGATCGAATTCTTTTGGAACTTGATTATTATGCCCATTTTGAATGATAGGGTCCAAGATGTCAGTACTACTATGGCATTGATGGTCATTCAAAATGGGCTACTGAAATATAAACACAATGCAGACATTGGTTATCCGCTAAAGAATTTAAGCCATCTGATGTCTACGTCAGCAATTGAGTATTTAGGCAGTAGGAGTGCAAGTTTCACTTTATCTACTACAGTTAGGAGTTTAAAAAGCGGCGATGGGCAGATAAAATCTGTTGAACTACAAAACGGAGTTCAACTAGATGGGCAAATCGTAATAAGTGCCGTTCCCGTTTACAATCTTTTAAAAATCTTACCATATGAATCGCTCTCTATCCCCTATTTCCGGCGACTTGAGGGTCTTCACAATTCACCAATCGTAAATATCCATTTATGGTATGACCAGAAAGTTATGGAGCGGAAATTCTGTGCGTTCGGTGATAGTCCATTGCAATGGGTTTTCAACGAAGATGATAAGGATTCTGATCTTTCTTCTATACAACCGCGAGTTGGTATCGACAGTCAAAATGAAATTCCCCAACATATATGTGTTTCCCTGAGCGCCGCTTGGGAATATATAGACCAACCCAAGGAAGATCTGATTAGACAATTTACAACAGAGATGTGGTTGAGTTTTCCTTTAGCTCGACAGGCTAATATCATACGAGCACTAGTTATCAAGCAACGGAATGCTACTTTTCGTTGCAGTCCAGGATCTGGGGACCTCCGGCCAGGAAGTCACACTCCTTACGACAATTTATTTTTAGCTGGAGATTGGACCAATACAGGGTGGCCGTCTACTATGGAAAGTGCAGTCAGGAGTGGTTATAATGCCGCCCACGCTATAATCGATAAATAATTCGTTGGTTAGCAGCTATTTTATGGAAAAGGATAATCAGGTAGTCGCTATCACTGGTGCTTCGGGGTACTTAGGTTCCCGGTTGCTTCTTCATCTGGAAGACCAAGATTTGGAGAAAATGGTAGGACTCGATATAAAGGCACCTCCTCTCCCGATTCATAATATAGTTAGGTATCGCGTGAATGTGAGAGACTCGATTGAAAACATCCTGCGGAATCATCGAGTGACGACATTAATTCATCTAGCCTCCTCTACCTATGAAAACGGCAATCGTAGGGAGAGCCGGGATGCTAGGGATAGTAATCTCGAGCTGCTAAAAAACGTATTGCAGTCAAGCTACGCTGCGCAGATAAACCAGATTATTTATATCAGTTCTCACACTGTATATGGTGCTCGTTCGGATAATCCGGTTCCGTTAACGGAAAAGGCTCCGTTACTAGTTTCCGAAGATTTTGAATATGGTTACGGGGAATTCTTAGCTGATCAACTATTAGATACCTTCGCCGAGGATCACCCCCAAATTAAAGTAGCCATTCTTCGGTGTTGTCCCGTCTTGGGACCGAATGCTGCTGATCGGCTTTTTAACTTGTTCATGCAATTCCACCCTTTCGCGATAAGTGGATCCAATCCCGTTTTTCAGTTTCTTCATGAAGATGATTTTGCCAAACTACTTACGATTTTCATTGATAAGGAATTGTTTGGTGTTTTTAATGTTGCTGGTAGTGGCGTTGTTTTCCTTAACGAAATTCGCGAAATGGTTTCTTATAGAATAATGAAACTACCTTCATATATGGCATATCCGTTCCTTACTCTATCTCGGTTACTGGGAATCCAAAGGGTCCAAACAGCGATGGATTTGGATTTCCTGCGGTACCCGACCATCTTAAGCACAGGAAAATTAGAACACATTACGGGTTACCGCCCTAATTACAGTTCTCTAGAAACTCTGCGATCTTTTGCCAATTCCGTCTTGTATTTATAAAATGCTAGCTGGATATGTATACCAGCATCGCACGATCGTTTGGTTAAAAAGGGTGAATTAGGTTTCGTAAAGCGATTTGTGCAGAGGATTTCTTGAGTGCCGGGATAGGATTCCGATCGTACTACCCCTAGACCTCTCTCGATTCGGAGACCGGCTCTAGGTAAAAATCGTTCTCCCACAAATCGTCTAGTATGGATTGTTCTCCATCCGTTATATCAGGGACTTCTAGGGCATTGCAGTAGTCCTTAAGTTCGGTGATGTTGGTGAAATTAGGCAGCACGGTAACTATTGAGGGCTGGTATAAGCAGAACTTGATAGCAGCTTGACTCAGATTGCGACCTGTCTCCTCACCCGTCAAGAATTTGACTTGTTCAACTTTTTGCAAGGCCTCTCGTAGCCACTCTGCACGTCTATGAGACCGATGGTCTCCCTCAGTAAAGGTGGGTGCTTCGGTATAGCGTCCAGTGAGCGCTTCAGATGCGTGCGGCACTCTGCTTATCAGCCCGATATCTTGGTCAGCGGATATTTTGAAGAATTCTTTTGCCGGGTCTTGTTCCAATATACTGTAGATAATTTGTATGCTCTGGACATCACGCTCTTTCATAAGAGCTTCGCCCTCTTCTAACCAGCCGATGTCTGGACCCAAGGCGCCGCCGTAATGGCGTATTTTACCTTCTTGTTTGAGCTGCTCTAAAATTTCGAATAACTCATCACTCTCCACAGCATCCATTTTCGGATTATGAAGTTGATATATGTCGATATAATCGGTTCGTAGTCTCCGTAGGGATTGTTCGCAAGCGAACCGGACAAATTCGGCATCAAATTTTTGAGGGCGCTCCTGATGACCAATCCGGGGTGTGATTTTATCGTAGAAGTCGTATCCAAATTTTGTCGCGATTACCATTTCATGGCGCCTATGCCCAAGGATCTTGGCTAAGATTTCCTCGCCGTACCCTTCGCCATATGTATCAGCGGTATCAAAAAAGTTGATCCCCAACTCTAGAGCGTTTATTAATAATTCCGACTTTTCATTTTCTGGGATGTTCCCCCACCAGTTAGTAGCGACGGTCCAGACCCCAAACCCAATTTCGGAAAGCTCTAAATCTGTTCCTGGTAACTGTCTATATTTCATGTATTCCCCTAGGTTCGTTTATAGAAATCCATCTGTAGAAAACGGGTAAGGTAGGAACCGGGGTTTGTATTTAACGGTGGTAAAGCGTTCGGCCCGATTGTTTGGACAATTTATAAATTGTCCAATCGCGTCAAATTCCACAATTTTGGGGTTGGTCACCTGCTGCATTAAGACCCAAACAACTTTTGATATCGGATATATGTCGTTGGTATTCTATATCGTTCATTGCTGGCTTGAGGTGCCCAAGACCAATCTTGGGCATTATTTCTACCCAAGATGTGCATCCCGAGTACTCTTTGATCCAAGGGATGGTTATAGGTGATTCTAATTCATATACGCGAAGGAGCATTATTGATAATGGGACCATAGGTTTCCAACGGAGGCGAGAATCAGTATATTCATTGGTCCAAATGTGATATTTAGATAACTCTTGGACTTTCTGGGGCTCCGCGACCTTAATTGTTTCTGTTACCTGTGCCCAATAAGAGAAAGTAACTGTATCTGGTGCCCGTGGTTGCATTAATGTTTGGCGCAACAGATGGTGGGAAGCAGGTTTCAAAAGATCTTCCTTCTGGTGTTCATACGTAGGATATAAAAGAAATTCAGGATGAGCGACACGAAAGTCCTTGGTGACTTCATGGATCCCGCCTTTCCTCAGTAGGAGTACTTGCTGCCCCTGGGCCAAGGCATCAACGGTCACCGCCCATTCCTTGAATGCGATTTGGCTTTCATTTGGTAGCATCTGCCGCCCCCGATTCATTTAACTAGTAGTGCAATCGTTTGAAATACTTGGCTCAATGGTACCATTTTGAAGAATGAGTCTCAACGTGACCAGACTTCGGTATTCGAAGGAGTTTAAATATCAGAAACGAGTAAATGTTTTAAATTCAATAATCCTGCAAGATTACCTGTAGTGACGTCCGCTATTTCGGTTATCGATAGACCCTTAAGATCCGCTAATTGTTGGGCGATATTCTCCAAGTGCCGGGGTTCTGTCCAACTGTTACGATTTTTTTTGAATGGCTGAGGGTACGCGTCGGTTTCCAAAACTATGTTAGATAAAGGAATGACTTTTGCGACTGCTTGTAGCTCCGGTAGGCGAGTTAATGGGCGAGCTAAGGATATGTAAAAGCCACAATCGATAGCTTCTTCTGCTGTGGCTTGGTCTCCCTGGAAATAATGCATTGCGCCACCTACATCGCCGGCGTGTTCCTCCCTAAGGATACGGAAGACATCAGGATGGGATTCTCGAGAATGAAAAATAAGTGGTAGTCTGAGAGCCTTCGCTAAGCGGATTTGTTGCCGAAATACTTGGTCCTGTATAACCGGGTCTGGTGACTCTGGTAGATAGTCAAGACCGATCTCGCTAATGCAAACGACCTTTTCATTATCCTCGGCGAGCTTTTTCAATTGGTCATAAGTGTTATCGTCGATTTCCTTTTCAGCTTCCATGGGATGTATTCCAACTCCGGCATAGAATATGGGGTAGGCGTCGGACAATTGAATGCAGGCTTGAGTAGATGTCAAAGTAGTACCGGCACAAACTATAAATAACACGTTAGCGCTGACTGCCCGTGCAACTATTCCCTCAATTTCACCAGGTCCATATTGGTCTAAATGTGTATGGGCATCGCTGAGAAAGAGATTGTCTGGCATGAAAAATGCTCCAGCTGTATTTTGTTGCTTTATAAAGCTCGGTTAATTTACCGGGAATAATAATGTTGGCGAAACTATTATACCTATACATTGCGTTGACAGCTATGAATGCCAATGATAGGATCATTGTTGACCAAACTAGTCAACAATCAATTATTACGCAGACAACGGGGACTATAAAGTCTAGTTTCGAGCGTAATGTCCTCGAGGAGTATCCTATGACAAACCAAAGGGTTATTTCCCGTAATACTGAATCAAGTGAGCTTGATTCAGATTATAAATGGGGATTCACCATGGACATCGATGAGGAGGCTTTTCCGAAGGGTCTTTCAGAAGATGTGGTGAGAATGATTTCAGCAAAGAAAAATGAGCCTGATTGGATGCTGGAATGGCGCTTAAAAGCCTTTGATTTTTGGAAGCGCCAGAACTACAGTGAACCAACATGGGCGAATGTGTCGCATCCGCCCATCGATTTTCAGGATATCCATTACTATGCTGCTCCTAAAAGTAAAGAAGATGGGCCCAAAAGTCTAGATGAAGTTGATCCAGATCTCATTGAAGGATTTAACAAACTTGGTATCCCGCTGGAAGAGCAAAAACAACTGGCTGGGGTGGCTGTAGATGTTGTTCTGGACAGTGTTTCCGTAGCCACTACTTATAAAGAAACGCTTGAAAAAGCAGGTGTCATCTTTTGCTCGATGACTGAGGCTGTACGAAACCATCCGGAACTAGTTAAAAAATATTTAGGGTCAGTTGTTCCTTATGCAGATAACTATTATGCAACGTTGAACTCTGCGGTATTTAGCGATGGGTCCTTTGCATACATCCCCAAGGGAGTCAGATGCCCCATGGAACTTATGACTTACTTCCGGATAAATGCAGCGGATTCTGGGCAGTTCGAGCGCACTTTAATTATAGCTGAGGAAGGCAGTTACGTTAGTTATTTAGAAGGTTGCACTGCACCGATGCGTAAAACCAGCCAGCTACATGCTGCTGTTGTCGAGTTAGTAGCTTTAGATGATGCGGAGATTAAATATTCAACCCTTCAAAATTGGTTCCCTGGTGATAAAGAAGGACAAGGTGGTGTCTATAATTTTGTAACCAAGAGAGGGAAGGCCTTAGGGGTGAATTCGAAAATCTCTTGGACCCAAGTCGAGACTGGATCTGCAATCACTTGGAAATACCCCAGCGTGATACTGCAAGGAGATAATTCCGTCGGTGAATTTTATTCGGTTGCTTTAGTTAATAACTACCAGCAAGCGGATACCGGGACTAAGATGATTCATCTCGGGAAAAATACTAAAAGTACGATCGTCGCCAAGGGTATCTCTGCCGGAAAGGGGGAAAATACATATAGGGGCCTTGTGAAAATTAATCCTTCAGCGACCAATGCGAAAAACTTCACACAGTGTGACTCCTTGCTAATTGGGGATCAATGTGGGGCACATACGGTCCCCTACATCGAGGTCAAGAATCCTACGGCGCAGCTGGAACACGAAGCCACCACCTCAAAGGTGAGCGACGAACAGCTTTTTTATTGCCAGCAGCGAGGTATTTCTGTAGAAGATGCCCACCACATGATTATTAACGGATTCTGCCGTGGCATATTCCAAGAATTGCCGTTTGAATTTGCTATGGAAGCAGGGCAGTTATTGAAAGTAAGTTTAGAAGGAACAGTTGGTTAGCCAAGGATGATTAAACAACAAGCTGAAGGGACACCTCTTTTAGAAATTAGGGATCTACATGTTTCTGTTGGAAACCAAGAGATTTTGCAGGGATTAAATTTGACGGTGCATGAAGGAGAAGTGCACGCGATAATGGGACCTAATGGATCAGGGAAAAGCACGTTGGCGAATTCATTGGCCGGAAAACCGGATTATACCGTCACAAATGGAGAAGCATTGTATCAAGGCAATAGCTTACTGGGTTTAGAGCCAGAGGAAAGAGCTCGTTTAGGAGTATTTCTGGCCTTTCAATACCCTGTCGAGTTGCCTGGGGTCAGAACATGGCAATTTTTAAAAGCGGCTGTTGATGCGAAACGTCAGCACCACGGTGACGAAGAAATGAGTGCCCGGGATTTTGACCGCTTGTTAAGGGAGAAGACTAAAGTCGTCGAGATAGATGACGAGTTGGTTCGGAGAGCGGTTAACGAGGGATTTTCTGGTGGTGAGAAAAAGAGGAACGAGATCTTGCAAATGGCTATGTTAGAGCCGACTCTGGCATTACTAGATGAGACAGACTCAGGGTTAGATATCGACGCTTTGAGAATAGTAGCTGATGGGATTAATAAACTCCGTCGATCGGATAATGCTATGGTGTTGGTTACTCATTACCAACGATTGCTGAACTATATTACTCCCGATTATGTCCACGTTCTGGTAGATGGAAAGATAGTTCAATCTGGTGGTCCGGAGTTGGCGTTAGAGCTGGAAGCTAAAGGATATGATTGGATTAAAGAGCCTAGCAGCCCTTGATGGACTGGGAGATCAGGTTTAAACGGGGGATCTTAGCTCGGTATATCACCATTGGCCCGCCAGAGTTGAATCCATTTTAGTTGTAATTAAAAATGACACAATCAAAAGATAAATATGCCACATATGCTAGTGATTTCGCCGCGATGGGGGAGGCTCGGTCCGCAACCGAGTTAGCTTGGTTATCGGAACTCAGAGGCACGGCATGGTCTCGGTTCATAGAAGTGGGTATGCCTGTAGAACGTCGCGGAAATGAAAAATGGAAATATACCAATGTGGCCCCGATCGCGAACTTAAATTTCAGGCATCGTACAGATCTCGATCCCGATGATTATATCACCCGAGAAGACGTGGTTAGTAATTGCCCATGGGATAATGAATGGGTGAATTTGGTCTGCATCGACGGCCGTTACTCAGACAGTCTGTCAAATCGGCTAATGGGGAATGGGATTTACGCTGGCGGATTGGAAAATGTTCCTGAAAGTCATACTGAAATACTTCGTGCTCATTTGGGCCAATATCTTTCCGCCGATGATGATTCGTTTTCGGCCCTGAACACGGCCTTTTTACACGATGGTGTGTTTATAACTGTTCCGGAGGACGTAGCCGTTCCGGAAATATTAAATGTGGTGTTCGTTTCTACCGGCAGAGGATCGCCCCTAGTAACCTACCCTAGGCTTCTAATAGTTGCGGAAAGGAACAGCTCTTTCACTGTGCATGAAAGCTATGTGAGCCTTTCTGAAGAGGTTGGCTTTACAAATGCCGTCAGCGAGATTGTTCTGGCAGACGGAGCGCAAGTCCAGCATTCCCGGTTGTTGATAGAAAATGAGCTAGCTTATCATGTCGGGATCAGCCGAGTTTATCAGTCAGAATACAGTGAATTTACCTCTTGTAGTTTCACTAGGGGTGCGAAATTAGGTCGGTCAGATCTACACGTTCTGATCGACGGTCCGGAGGCGAAGTGTAATTTAAACGGCCTTTATTTGACCTCCGGATCTCAACATATGGATAATTTTATTAATATAGAACATGCTAAGCCATCCGGGACTAGTCGGTTGTTGTATAAAGGTATTTTAGATGGACAATCCCGTGCTGTCTTTGGTGGAACCGTATTAGTCCATAAAGATGCGCAACATACTGATGCTCAACAGACCGATAAAAATTTACTGTTATCTGAAGACGCTGAAGTAGATAGTAAGCCGAGTTTGTTTATTTACGCAGATGATGTGAAATGTGGGCATGGGGCAACTGCCGGCCATATCGATGCAGAAACTTTATTTTATATGAGGAGCAGGGGTTTAGATCTTGAAACTGCTGGCCGCATTTTGATCCAAGCATATGCCGGGGAGATTATTGATAAAGTGAGCTCTGATGGATTGCGGGATTATTTGGATAGGCTATATTCGGGAGCGGTAGAATCGCCCGGTATTGCTCTGAGAGGAATCTCGTGAGCTCTAATTACTTTCAATTTGATGTCGATAAGATAAGGGCTGATTTCCCCGTACTTGCTCAGATGATCAATGGGAAGCCGCTCGTTTATCTAGATAATGCTGCCACAAGCCAAAAACCACAATCTGTTATAGACAGCTTGGTCAATTATTACTCCACAGAAAATGCTAATGTTCACCGTGGGGTGCATACTCTAAGTCAACGAGCGACGGACGACTATGAGGAAGCTCGAGCAAAAATTAGACGGTTTATCAATGCCGAAAAAGATGAAGAGATCATATTTGTCAGGGGAACGACCGAAGGTATCAATTTAATATCTCAAACTTTTGGGCGATCTTGTATTTCTGAAGGAGATGAGATCATTATCTCGTCTATGGAACATCATTCTAATATTGTGCCCTGGCAGATCCTGTGCCAAGAAAAGGGGGCAAAATTGAGAGTAGTTCCTGTGAACGACATTGGAGAATTACTATTAGATGAATATGAGCGTCTCTTTACAGCTAATACCAAGCTAGTATCTATAGTCCACCAATCGAATGCTTTGGGGACCATTAATCCTGCAAAAGAAATTGTTGACATCGCGCATGGACATGGGGTGCCGGTTTTATTAGACGGAGCACAAGCTATTGCTCATCTTGGTGTGGATGTACGGGATTTAGGCTGTGATTTCTACGCTTTTTCCGGTCATAAACTTTATGGTCCGACAGGGATTGGAGTTCTGTATGGGAAGGGATCGCTCCTAGAGGAAATGCCACCATACCAAGCTGGCGGCGAAATGATTCGATCAGTGACTTTCGAAGAGACTTTATATAACACGTTGCCTAATAAATTTGAGGCAGGCACACCAAATATTGCAGGAGCGATAGGGCTTGGGGCAGCAATAGACTATGTCGGAACTATAGGAATGGATGAGATATCTGTCTACGAGTCTGAATTACTCCAATATGGAACTGACAGGCTTTCCGGCATTGAAGGGCTAAAAATTATTGGTACAGCCGATAAAAAAGGCAGCGTGATATCATTTATTATGGAAGGGGTTCACCCCCATGATATCGGGACCATTTTGGATGCCGAAGGTATTGCGATACGTACTGGGCACCATTGCGCTCAACCCCTAATGGATCGTTTCGGTGTTCCAGCTACAGCTAGGGCTTCATTAGCTTTTTACAATACAAAAGAAGAAATTGATGTTCTCGTGAGAGGTATAGATCGTGTAATCGAGGTGTTTAGTTAATGTCTAACCTTAATGATCTTTATCAAGAGATATTGTTGGAACATAATAGTAAGCCACGAAATTTTCGAAAGTTAGATCCATATAGCCATACTGCTGATGGATATAACCCCCTTTGTGGTGACCAAATAAGTCTTTACCTGCAAATAACTGGTGGTGTAATCACGGACGTAGGGTTTCAAGGTAAAGGGTGTGCAATATCCAGAGCTTCTGCTTCATTGATGACTCAAAGTATAAAAGGGCAGAATCTCGAAGACGCAGAAAATGTATTCGACCAATTTAGAAAGATGCTTACGGAACCAGACGCTGTATTAGATTATGACCAGCTTGGGGATTTGGAAACACTGGCAGGCGTCGCTGAATTCCCTAGCCGAATTAAATGTGCGATATTAGCTTGGCACACCATGAAAGCTGCCATTGAAGATAATGTTGAAGATGTGACGACTGAATAAGCGAATGCTTGGGCAACTGGGACACTTGCTTATGCATAATGCTCTTCTCCTTTGAACAGCCCCAACTTGTGCTTTTCCCGCCTCTTCCTCTTTTGAGTTAATCGACATAAAATGATCTTATGACATTACAACCGGATTTGCCTCTAAATGGGCTATACGGGGATGTTATATTAAAACATTTCCGTAACCCCAAATGCAGGGAGCCTCTAAAGCAACCTGATGTAGAGATAGAAGAATTCAATCCGTTTTGCGGTGATCGTGTTAAATTGAAAATACAATTTGATCGACTAGGGAGCATATGTCGGATTAGTAACGAAGTAGAGGGATGCTCGATATTACAGGCTACTGCCTCAATGATGTCCGAAATTCTTGTGGGCAAAAACAGGGAAAGTATTTTAGCCATAGATCGTCATTTTCGAAGCTTGTTGCAAGGTGATAATGGGAGCGAGGCACTTGGAGATTTGGTTGCAATGAAAGTTGTGCGGGATTATCCGGTACGGATCAAATGTGCACTGTTACCATGGTTGGCATTGGAGGAGGGATTAGACCAATATGAAAGGGATTGTACAAAATAAGCAATAGGTTTATGGATTTAACCACGTTTTTGCCCAAAAAATATATTCGGAAAGAGCCGTATTAGGATAAAAATCCTGTAGTTCCCAGATGAATGCCCAGCTGGTACTACTGCTAATTGGGCTATAAAAGTAAGCTTCCTCAAGCAAATATTCTTGAAGCTCCAAAAGTTGCCGCTTTCTCTCATCCTGATCATCTTCAGTGATTTGGATCTCGATTAAGCGGTTTATTTCTTTGTCATGATGTCTCAGCAAATTTACAGGACCCTCATTATGGATAAGGGCCAACAGAAAACCGTTGGTGGAGGCGACGGTTGGAACTCTACCTATCATTAAATCAAACGGATTGTTTTCTTTGCCGAGTAACTCAGCATGATGCGTTGTATGGATTACACGAATGGTAGGATTGAATCCGATTGCTTTGAGATCTTCTTCGATTGACTGGCCATAGACAAGCATTTCTTGGCTAGAATCAGCTAGAGCTATTTGTATGTCGAAAGATCCTTTGTCTTTATGGTTTTCTAGTTTAGTTCGCGCTTCAGAGGGATTGGCGAAATATTTCTGCCGCATTGTTTTTCTGGGCAACAACCAATCAGGACTGGAAACTGGGATGCCCATATTAACAGAACCGAGGTCTTTCCAAATGGAATGTAGGCTTTCCCAGGGATCTATAGAGTAAAAAACAGCTTGGCGTATTTCCCTGTTGCTGCCAAGTTGAGTCCCTGTATTAAACCAGAATAGAATTTCTGCATGATTAGATTCGGATTTATATGAGTTGAATTGAGTAGCGCTAGATTGTAATGAGTCCCATTCTTTTGATGAAAGGGCGACCACGTCGACTAATCCAGTCTTGAAAGCTGCCACCTGTCGTTTTCGGTTAGGGTAGGGGTCGTATTCAGGTTTAATAGTTTTTATGAATAGGTTATCTAAATAAGGAAATCCTGGTTCGAAATAATCAGGATTTCGGCTTAACTTAGTCCCAACCCCAGGTTCGGTGCTTTCCCAAATCCAAGGGCCCGTACCTATCACTGGACCCTGTTTCAGATCTCCGTAATCCCTTACCACTTCTGGGGCAACTATTTTACTATGGCCGTCTGCTAATGCTAAGAGCACATCTGTATCTAAGAAGCCACGCTCAATTTTAAGGGAAGTGGGACCGTTAGTTAAAAACTCAGAGACGCCACGATCTTTGAATAAAGTTGAATACGGCCACGATTCAGTCTCGAGCCTGTTATAACTATATATGAGATCCGAAGCCACAAGGTTGCGGCCGTTGACAGGGGAGATATTTTGCCAACGTGTAGTCGATGGTAATAGGAACTCATAAGAGAAATCCGAGTTGATTTTCCAACTTTGACATAGGTCACATTCTAATATCAGACTGGGTTGTATTACTCGAGGACCAGTTTTGATACGCAGCAACCTGCTATAAGCTAAGCCAGGTCCCAATGTGGCTAGCGTCTTTTGGTGTGTTTGGTGCACATCAAAATCGGGAGTGTGAGCAGAATTGGCTATGGTTAGGCTTCCTCCAGATAGGCCAATTGGTATCCTATGATTCTGTTCTACAATCGGAGTAACAGTTGGGATGGGATGAGGAGGTTGAATAGTAGGACGTGGCATTTCTGTTGGGGTCATCGTAGATGGGATTGGCTGTTGGTGAGCTTCATCTATAAGTATTGTAGGCTGCGGGCTAACACAGCTCAAGATAGAGATAAACAGGGCCACCTGAGTTAACAATAGCGGGGAGTTTAAAAACTGCAAGCTCAAAAATCTCCGGTCGATTCGTGGAGTTGAACGGTCATTGTATTGGTCATAAGTGTCAAATGTATAGTGGATTGGCACATAAGAGTTAATTAGGCGCTGTATAGTCAGAGGGAAATGCATTAGCTCCGCGTATCATCCCTTTTATATAGGCAATTTGCCCAGTGTGTTGGTAAAATTCCCCTACAATTTGTCTAAATACATCTGCCACAGTGATGTTTGGTCGCCTTTCCCGCGGTATCACTGTGAATTCATTAAAATCTAGCTCTGTCAGGTAATCTAGAGTACCCTTCCGTACTTCCGCGCCGTATTCTAATAACTTTGCCAGATCCAGGGTAGGGAAATTGCTTACTTGTTCGTGAGTGTGACCGAACCCGTTGTCTCGGAGAGGCAAATCAAAAACCTGATTCCATTTTTGGCTCTCCCATATTTCGAGGTTGTTCTGGATAAAAAATTGGACCCACGTGTCTTCTACCCTGAACATGTGCCACAATATCCAGCCAATAGGGTTGACCTCCGGGGTAGCCTGCCACCGGAGTTCTGAAAAGGTTAAATCATCTATCGCTTGCATGAGGAACTCTTGCTCTTTATTAATAGTATCGGTTATGAATCTAGCTAACATAGTCCTCCGAGTCAGAGTCAGAAACATAAGAATCAGGCAATAAAAACCTGATTAAACTGTCGTGGAACCGGTCTGGGCGCTCTAGGTGAGGGACATGCCCGCATTTCTCTATGATGCTAAGTTCAACATTGGTTAACAAATTTTGAAAAGCATCGGCGTAGGGTAAAGGGACTACCTGATCGGAATCTCCCCATATAAGGAGAGTAGGCATGCTTATTCTGTGAGCACGTTTGATTAGCCCATGGTCAGCTATTGGCCACATGAATTTGCTAATTGCCTGTGCTGTTTGAGTATTTACCAATTCCTGCTCGAGCTTACGTAATTGATCATGTGGCTGGTCAAGAAGTTCGAGAGAAGTTCGATTGTCAGGATTAAACCATTCGAGTTGGCTCCGCTGTGAAGGCGTTAGAGCGAAAATATCTAGGGTTGGATGATTTTCTAACCACATTCCAAGGGGAGCAATTAGGGCTAATCTGGAGACCATGTCGGGGTGATGTGCAGCTAATTCAGCCGCAATCATTCCTCCGTAACCATCTCCAAATAATTGGAAAGTACTTAAGTCGAGTTCGTGGATTAAATCCTCGTAAAATATGATGAGATCCCATAGGTTATCCAAATATTGGAGACCAGTTGAATTGGCTACACCAGGCTGTGCTGGGGCAATTATGTGGAACGTTTCAGCTAAATGATCTAAAAACGGTGCCCATCCTGTATATCCTGAAGCCCCATGTAGATAAAACAAGGTAGGGCCGGTTCCACCTTCCACTAACTCTACTTGGAACTTACCGTGCCGGAGATCAATGATTTTCTCTTTGTAGTCTACCAATTTGTATCTCAACATTAAGTGATAATTTGACGGTTTAAGACGCCGGATCTGCGGTTCGAATTATAATCATTTATTAATTAACTAAACAGCGGATATTCTCTTTTATTATGGTTCAATTGGAGAAGATTAGCCAGATAAATAATTATTTAGGATAATCAAATGCTTGACACTGATTAATAGGAAAGCCTATAATTTTACCTAAGCATTCGAAGCGGCGTCCTCTTTGCTTCGGATTTCCCCTTCACCTAGTAGATAAAGTCCACAATTGGGCGTTTAAATGACGCTTAGCGATAACGCATGGCCACAAAATATATTTTCGTAACTGGTGGGGTAGTCAGTTCAATCGGTAAAGGGATTAGTGTTGCCTCCATAGGTAGGATCCTTAAAAGCCGAGGGTTGACCGTCTCAGTAATTAAATTAGATCCCTATTTGAATGTTGATCCCGGAACAATGTCACCGTATCAACATGGTGAGGTTTTCGTTACTCAAGATGGTGGCGAAACAGATTTGGATCTGGGGCATTACGAGCGATTTATTGATGTCGAACTTACCCGGTCGTCTAATCTTACCGCAGGGCAACTCTATTTGTCATTGATTGGTAAGGAGCGGAGAGGGGATTTTTTGGGTGGTACAATTCAAACTGTTCCTCATGTAACGAATGAGATAAAAAACCGATTAAACTCAGTGGCTCAGGACTCTGGTGCCGATGTAATTGTTGTAGAAGTTGGAGGCACGGTCGGTGATATCGAGGGATTACCATTCCTAGAGGCTATTAGGCAAATGCGCAAAGATGTTGGAAGGGACAATGTTTTCTATCTGCATTTGACCTTGCTTCCTTTTATCGCTGCTACTGGGGAATTGAAAACCAAGCCAACTCAGCACAGTATAAAAGAACTGAGAAGTATTGGTATCCAGCCTGATGCGTTGCTTTGTCGTAGTGATTATCCTGTTTCCGACTCGATTCGCGACAAATTATCTTTATTCTGCGATGTTGATAGCGATGCTGTGATACCGTTAGAGACTGTCGATAATGTATATGAAGTTCCGCTTATCTTAGAAGAGGCCGGGTTAGGAGATTATATTATCAAATCATTCGGCTTCGGGAATAGCCCTCCAGATCTCAGTGCTTGGATCAGCATGGTCGATCATATGAAGTCTTTGAATGGTCCTATATCCATAGCTGTGGTAGGCAAATACGCGGAGTATCCGGACAGTTATATATCTGTTAGGGAAGCCTTACGTCATGCAGGGGTAGCACACAATAAAGAGGTAAAAATCGAATGGGTGCATTCCGAGGATGTTGAACGGCTAGGGCCGGAGACACTTCTTGGCGACGTGTGTGGCATCGTCGTCCCGGGTGGGTTTGGTCCCAGAGGCGTGGAAGGCATGGTTGATACTGTAACTTATGCCAGGCAACATCAGGTTCCATATCTGGGTCTTTGTCTAGGTATGCAAGTGATGATAATTGAATGGGCGAGAAATGTTTTAGGGTTATCGAAGGCTAACTCAGAGGAGTTGGATGCTGATACTCCAGATCCGGTCATCCATATTATGCCTGATCAACGAAACGTTACGTCGATGGGTGGTACGATGCGGTTGGGCTGGTATCCCTGCCGACCTGTTTTTAATACCAAGACATTTGATGCTTACCAAGCAGTTGAGGTAATGGAGAGACACAGACATCGATTCGAAGTAAATAATGCCTACAGAGAAGATTTAGAAGGATCAGGTTTAATTGTAGGTGGTGTTTCGCCAGATGGGCACTTAGTAGAAACTGCAGAGGTTAAAGACCACCAATTCATGGTAGGAGTTCAATTTCATCCTGAATTTCAGTCTCGCCCTAGTAACCCGCACCCCTTATTTAGGGATTTTATAGGAGTTGCCAAAGATACCATAAGAGAAGGAGGTCAACGTCCTTTACTTTTGGGCCCACGGGAATTATAAGAATACCTGTTCCGTTATTTTTGAGCAGTTGTATTTAGCATTAGAATCATAGATCCTTCTGGAATGATGGCCCCATTTTAATATTCAACAAGAGTGGTTTGAGGAATTGTCTCGTGAAGTTATTTTTAGACACGGCCAATATAGAGGAGATCCGCTTAGGCGCACGTATGGGTGTGGTTACTGGCGTGACTACTAATCCCTCTTTAGCTGCTAAAGAAGGGATCGGCCGTCCAGATTCGTATAGGACGGCAGTTCAGCAAATATCCGATTTAATTGATGGTCCAATCTCGGTAGAAGTTGTCAGCCAAGATGCTGCCGGCATGATAGCAGAAGGGCGAGAGATTGCCGAATGGATTCCGAACCCCTGGGTTAAGATTCCGAGTACTATGAATGGGTTTGAGGCTATTTCAGAACTCAGTAAAGATGGGATTAATTGTAATCAAACCCTCTGTTTTTCTGTGAATCAAGCGATTTTGGGAGCTCAGGCAGGTTCGACCGTAGTAAGCCCGTTTGTCGGCCGGTTAGATGACATTGGGCAGGAGGGTATGGACCTGGTATCTGATATCGTTTCTGTCTTTAGATCCTTTGATATTAAAACTTTGGTTATGGCTGCTAGTATCAGGAATTCGTTGCATTGTTTGCTCGCAGCCAAGGCAGGGGCGGATATAGCAACGATCCCGTATGGGGTGTTAACGCAGATGGTTCAACATCCTCTCACGGATGCGGGTGTCGCGAGGTTCCTAGAAGATTGGCGGAAAGCGAGTGAGGCCTAGGCGACGGTGTTTCAGAGAAATTTATAGGTTGGTTCCGCTTGTTAAAGAATAGACCGTGTAATCATCACATGGTATACCGATGAAGGAAATTATGATATCGATGGTAGTTAAATAATCTGCCAAAGGGACGAGGTGCACATGGCAACCACACAACCTATCGTGGATGTAGCTGAGTTAGGCGGGAAGACTAAAGATCAGTTGCTGGATGTAGCCGAAAGTGTGGGTCTGGGTGAAAGTCTAGGTCTCACTAACTTAAGGCGTGAAGACCTGTTAAGCAGAATTCTTCAAACAGCATCATCTCATCAGGCTCTTACAGCGTCGGGGATCTTGGAAATAATGGACGAGGGATATGGGTTTCTTCGTCAGGTAGCATACTCTCATGCTACAGGAGACGTGTACATATCACAGTCTCAAATTCGTCGGTTTGGTTTGAAAACAGGCGATACAGTCACTGGACAAGTTAGACCTCCTAAGGAAGGGGAACGTTATTTTGGTTTAGTTCGAGTAGAAAAAGTTAATGGCTTTGATCCTGAGCAGATTCCAAGTCGGTCACGGCCTCAATTTGAATACCTAACACCGATATTTCCGGAACAACAAATCATCTTAGAAACGGATTCGTCCAATTTATCTACGCGGATGGTTGATTTGTTCGCTCCCATTGGACTGGGTCAAAGAGGCCTAGTAGTTTCTCCTCCTAAAGCAGGTAAGACTACTATCCTTAAACACCTATCACATAGTGTTGCTGTAAATTTGCCGGAAGCTGTGCTCATGGTGGTATTGATCGGTGAACGGCCAGAGGAAGTTACTGAAATGCGCCGCGCCGTTAAAGGGGATGTCTTCTCGTCCACTTTTGATGAATCGGTAGAAGATCAATGTCGAGTTGCGGAACTCGCCTTAGAAAGGGCTAAGCGTTTAGTAGAGGCGGAGAGAGATGTGGTAATTCTCCTGGATAGTGTTACTAGACTTACCCGAGCATATAACCTGGCGGTTCCTTCTAGTGGCCGTACTCTTTCGGGAGGGATAGACCCGGTGGCTTTGTATCCACCGAAAAAGTTTTTTGGTGCAGCACGGAATATCGAGGAAGGGGGAAGCCTAACAGTTATAGCTACTTGTCTGGTAGACACGGGTAGCCGTATGGATGAGGTGATTTACGAGGAGTTTAAGGGAACTGGCAATATGGAACTTCATCTAGATCGCAAGTTGGCCGACCGACGCTTTTTCCCAGCAATCGATATAGTAAGAAGTGGGACTCGCCGAGAAGAATTGCTCTTTGGTGAGGAAACCATGAGACAGATCGTTTTGCTGAGGAGGATGATCACTCTGATATCTAACGATAATTCAGCAAGCGCAACAGAAAGAGTTTTAGAGCGGCTTGCTAAATATGATGATAACCAAGCCTTTTTGTCTAATCTAAATAAAGATGCTTGACGGATGGGTCACAATTTGGACAGAGTTCGACTATTGAAGCCCCCTACTGGTCCACGGACAAGCATTTTAAATAGAATTATTCTTTTGCTCATCGTTAGTTTGCCTTCCAACAAGCCATCCATATATACGAGTGTCTCTAATTCGTTCCTTCTTAACCATCTGATAAAATACACAAAGCCATAAAAATTATTGGGACAATTATCAACCGATGCCTAATACTATCTTGATAGTAGATGATGAATCAGAGTCCCCAATAGTTAACGCCGTCAAACGCAGACTGGATGAAGAGGGCTGGCTGACCCAAATAATAAAACCTGAACCAAGTGGTTCTATTGGGGACGAATTTGAAGCCTTAACGCTTTATACGATAGAAGCAGACAGTCCCGATGGGATCTTGTTAGATATACGTTTGGGTGAACACAAAGAAGATCAATTTAAAGGTTTGGATATTCTACAGAAAATAGTGAACAATTATCCTAGACTGCCTGTTTTGATGTTTACACAATATGCCCAAGGTCCGGACAGGGAAACAGCAGTGCGGGGAAGCCTCCAGTGGGATGCCCCTGTTGATTTTATAGATAAATTGGCTAGTCCTGAAGAGGTGGTGCTGAGGCTACGCCGATTAATAGGCAGTACTCCTGAGAAAATTCCGATCAATGATTGCTTATATTTAGATACAAATACGAAGACCGTCTTTGTGAGAACTAATGAACAGTCGGTGCTGATAGAGGATATCAACGGAGCAAAATTTGATATTTTTAAGGAATTAGTAGCCACTTGGTACAGAAGCCCCGGAGAGTTAGTGCCGTTTAGTCGCTTAGAACGATATTTCGAGGGTGAAGATGCGAGAGGATCCCTTAGAGTTCGGATCAGAGAGATCAAGATTTCACTAGGTAAGGCACTTGGTATCTCTTTAGGTGCCTCCGATTTGATAATAAACGTGAGGGACCAGGGTTATCGCCTTGTTCCTCCCAAAATGTGAATCTGTGGTTAGATATAATTCGAAACTTTGGTGGACCAGATTGGTTATGTTGGTTTTCGCCTTCGCAGGTATCATGGGATTGATAATTTCCCCATTTGTAGGAGAAACATTAAGTGATTATTTATGGGGTGTGGAGCCTACAGCATATTTATCAGTAGGTGTAATTCTGGTTGCGTTGCTAACTATGGCACTTAGCTATTACATTCCGAGATTGCTTGGCCGATCTGAGGGTCTTGTAGGTGTCGACGAAAGAACTACGGAGCGTTGGGGCCTACTTACACAACAATATTTCGAGTTGTTTCACCATGATTTGGGGCGGCCCCTACGTCGTATTTTAGGAAAAGAACGTGAGCTACGGTTGACGTTTCGGGCAGCGGAGACGAAGCTTCATCCTGAAATTCAAGGGCTTTTAGATGAGATAGAGGTACAGACTCCTAGTTTTAGGTTAATGGTTTCTAACATACAGGTATTAGTTCAATTGGAAGCTCCTACAGTCCCCACCATTCAGCCGGTCGAGCCGTCGGAACTTATACGACGCATAGTCGATAGATATACACCTGTAGCAGCGGAGGCTTACAAAGAGATTACTTGGTGGTCCGAGCCTGCGGAATTTGGGTTGGTTTACTGCGATGGTGCTGCTATAGAACATATTTTAACCAATCTCGTTGACAATATGGTGAGATACGCGACAGAACATATTGAAATCCAACTTACTAGGAATCTGACGGATTTCTTCATCCGAGTATGGGATGATGGACCTGGAATAGCTTCGCATTATACCGAACATATATTTGATAGAGGCTGGACTCCAGAGGTCGCCAGGATTGAAGAAAAGACGAGTTCTGGATTAGGTTTATTTATTGCTAACATGTTAGCAATAAAATACGGCGGCGATCTAAGGGTAGAAAGCATAGTCGAGCCCGACCCAGAGCACCACACGGCATTTCTTTTGAGCCTTCCTATCAAAGGACCTATGTAGGCGGCACTTTGGAGATTTGTTGGTGATGTCTTGTCTATCGAAGATACTTGTTGTTTTAATCACTCTCTTTCCTATCTTAGCTTTGGGATGTTTCCAAGAATTAGAAAGGCCGGGAAGGATGACGGAAACTGTAACCCCCACGGCTACCCCGGTAGTTATTGTTAAATATATTAAGCAGCCAACCATCATTTCTTCTGGAATAGCGACTATGGTGCCGACTATGGCACCAACCATGGTGCCGACTATGGCACCAACTTTTACAACAGTTAATCCGGCAAACTCTCCGGAATGGTTGGAGATAATAGAGCCCGAGGATGGTGTCATAGTTCGTGACAATATTCTTGTGATACATGGCATAGGTAATCCGCGATCAAAGGTGACCGTAAATGGCGACCCTGTAATGATCGACGCGAACGGCCTTTTTTGGAAAGGGATCATGTTGAAAACAGGGGCTAACGACATAAAGGTTGTTCTTAAAAGCGAAAATGAAGTCAAAGCTACCGCAACTAGACATGTGACATTGTTGTCTAGACAACCGATCTTTCTCAGTGTTCGAGAACCCCTGAACCAAAGCTTGGCAGTTAAGCAGACGATCACGGTAGCAGGCCTAACTACCCCAGATGCAAAAATAACGGTGCAAGCGAAAGAAGTCGAAGTAAAAGTTAGGGAAGTACCTGACCTACCGGTTAAAGAACTTGGGGTGTTCAATACTGAGATATCCCTGTCTGTCGGCACGAATCATGTAAAAATCATCGCATCTAATGAGATTGGACAAATCATCAGAACTGATCTTGTGGTTGCCTATCTTCCTTGACGTTTAGTGCAAAAACGTTTCAAATATACGGATCGCATTGAAAGTGCTCGTAGCCGTAACCCAATGGTCAAAAATTAAAAAACTTCTATAAACACGTCAAAAATTTTGCGGATTTTTCT
>CAJXEF010000005.1 GCA_913052545.1 uncultured Chloroflexota bacterium | reverse complement strand
AATCAAGGGGCCAAACCCGGCTAGTAACTTCATCGACAACGCCTAAAAATAAATGCGTGACAGTTTGTCTAACAGTCGATGCGGACCGCTTAACAAGTTTTTTTTCGACCAGAGTCTCGCAATATAGAGTTATCGATAAACAAGGCTTAGGATAATTGCCCTACTGCTCTTTGTACTTCCTCGTAGTTAGGTTCGTTACCCGGGCTATCGGCCACCCATTTATATTTGACGATTCCTTCCTTATCTACTACAAAAACAGAGCGCTGGGCCGCTACATAACCTTCCATTCCGGCGAAGTTTGGAAGAGGGACATCATAAAGATTTACTGCCTGACGCTGAAAATCACTCAGCACCGTGAAACCTAAGTTGTTTTGGTCACTGAAGGCTTTTTGGACCATAGCACCATCAACTGAAATACCAATGACTTGAGCATTCATAGAATTAAACTGCGACAAGCTATCCCTCAAGGTACACATTTCAGTAGTACATACGCCGGTAAAAGCTCCTGGGAAAAAAGCTATTACCACATTCTGCCCCTTGAACTCGGATAATGTCCGTTGTTGCCGATCAGTATCATACAAACTAAAGTCTGGAGCTGCCTGCCCTACATCTACTGGCATAATATAACTCCTAGCTCACAGGTTATCGTTGCCGAAACCAGTGTTTTGAGATTAATCTACCGAAGACTTGGATCCCATGAAACAGGAATCCATATCCATATGTTAACACAGAGAATTTAACGGTACACATAAACCGTCTTGACTGGCCATATGCCGCACAGAAACCCGTATGTTAAACTGGGCCAGTCCTATTCCAGTCCTAAGGAGACACTAGTATGTTCTTCAACTCCCGCAGGTCGCCCGTTCTTGCCAAAAATGGAATGTGTGCAACCAGCCAACCCTTAGCAGCGCAAGTCGGTCTTCAGACTCTAGTAAACGGAGGCAACGCGGTCGATGCAGCAGTTGCATGTGCAGCAGTACTTAATGTAGTTGAACCCATCTCTACTGGGGTAGGAGGCGACATGTTCGCCTTAATTTGGGATGCAAAAAAGAAAACAATACACGCTCTAAACGGGAGTGGTGCCGCACCTCTCTCATCTTCTATCGACGAATTACAATCCCAAGGACATAAGAGAGTACCTGAATTCGGTGTTTATTCAGTTTCCACCCCCGGTACAGTACACGGTTGGGAGACTATTCTTGGTTCCTTCGGATCTATGCCTCTGTCAGAGGTTCTGAAACCTGCTATAAAATACGCTGAAGAAGGATTTCCAGTAACCGAGATAATTTCGCATCAATGGAGACAGGTTGAAGAAAAAATTTCAAGGCTTCCATCAGGTCAGGAGATGTTGATCAACGGGCGCGCCCCTTATCATGGTGAAACCATGGCCATACCCACGTTAGGGCAGACGTTGCGGACCATATCTGAGGGAGGTTCTGAAGCATTTTATAAAGGAGAAATCGGAGGGAAAATAGCGGCATTCGTTCAAGAACAAGGAGGTTGGCTATCGAACGAAGATCTCGAGATACATTCATCAGATTGGGACGAACCCATATCAACTGACTACCGGGGCGTCACATGTTGGGAATGTCCTCCTAACGGTCAGGGCATAGCTGCATTAGAAGCACTGAATATAATAGAGGGCTTTGATATGCAACAAATGGGATCTCAAAGCGCAGAACGTTACCACTATTTGATAGAGGCGATGCGGTTGGCATTCGCTGATGGCTTTAGGTATATAGCCGATCCACGCAAATCGACAGTACCCATAGAGCACCTGATTTCCAAAACCTATGCTGAACAACGTCGCCAATTGATTAACAGTAATTCAGCAATGAAATCTGTGCCTTATGGCCAAGTTTTAGAGGGGAGCGATACTGTTTATATTAGTTGCATAGACAGAGAAGGTAATGCTTGTTCATTTATAAACAGCGTGTTTTCTAATTTTGGGAGCGGCTTAGTGGTACCCGGTACCGGAATAGTTTTGCATAATCGAGCTTCACTGTTCTCCCTTGAACCGGATCATCCCAATTCATTATCCGGAGGTAAGCGCCCATATCACACTATTATCCCCGCGATGGCCACTCAAAACGGTGATCTTACGCTTTGTTACGGGGTTATGGGAGGATTTATGCAACCCCAAGGTCACCTGCAAATGATCAACAATATGGTTGATTTGAATATGAACCCTCAAGAATCTATCGATGCATTAAGATTCCAAGTAGTAGGGGACGGTGTAGTCCTAGAAGAGGGTGTAGACCAGTCCGTAGTGCAACAGCTACAAAACATGGGCCACACAGTTAATTTGATGGCGGGCCCACAACGCGGTGGATCAGGAGGCATGGGTGGTGCCCAAATTATTTCTCGAGATCCAGAATCAGGAGTACTTTGGGGAGGTTCGGAGTCCCGCAAAGATGGCTGTGCCATTGGTTGGTAATCGAATATAGTCTGATAAATAGAACCCTGTCTAACCCCATCTAGACACTTGACTGGAATTGAATAACGTCCAGAGTAATCCTCAACATTTACCGGAGTAGTGTAGGTAAGACCAAGCGATAGGAGGTTTATGATCGAACCCGTACCCATCCTTTCTTCCGTTATTATGACTCATACGTCGTGAGGAATAATATACGCAGAAAATTCGGAGTTTAGTGTATTTCTACTAGAGAAAATAACATATTCTCCTACCGAGTTTCTGACCCAAGTTATCACGTCAAACCATATTGGAACGAATCAAAATCCACCAATTAATACATAGTTTAAGCCACTTAGCTTACAAGTTAATGTGATTGAAATCATAATTTCAAATGCTTAATAAACCAAGTGATCTTTCCCTCAATTCCCACGGAAATCGATCAAGCTAGGGTGTCCCACGGGAAGGTTAAAGTATATGGGTTCGTCCAGTAACAAAATTTATTACGGGTGGTTAATTGTAGCTGCTTCGTCCGGCATCGGTTTTGCCAACGCCGCGACTGCCATTGGTATACTCACAATTTTCGTAACTCCTATGAGCCAAGAATTCGGATGGACACGAACCCAGTTAGCCGGTGCTACCAGTTTAGGGGCAATATTAGGGGCAGCTCTTGCTCCATTTAGTGGCCGCATCGTAGATAGATTAGGTTCTCGAGTATTGCTAACAATCGGCGGGTTAACTGTAGCATTATCTTGTAGCTATCTCGCATTGTCGCAAACTTTGATTGGATTTTATGTAGCTTTCACATTTGCACGAATCGCTGACCAAGGGTTAATAAAAATAGGCACAGCACCGGCCGTTGGAAAGTGGTTCGACAAGTTTAGAGGTCGAGCAACAGGTATCATATTTTTTTCCGAATCCGCAGGCATGACCATTATGGCTCCTATAGTACAACTAGTGATAATGAATGCGGGCTGGAGAAATGCTTGGTTGATGTTGGGTGGAGGTATGCTTGTTTTCGGTGCGATACCATGTGCCTGGTTAATTAGACGCCAACCTGAAGATATGGGGTTGTCACCAGATGGGATCCGATTATCCAACAATGAAAAAACCGACTCAATAGGCGCAATCAATCCCACTTCTTCAGTGGACTATGGAACTCCTCTTCACAAAATATTAAAATCCCGAAGTTTCTGGTTGATTATTGTCTCTTTATTTCTCGTAAGTAGCGGAATGTCTGGAATCGGGCTTCATCTTGTTCCTCATCTGATACAGCAAGGCTTAGAACCAATGAAAGCCGTAAGTACTATTAGTATCATGTCCCTAACAGGAGCATCAGGGGCTTTGGTTCTGGGATTTTTAGCGGAACGACTATCACCCAGGTACATGTTGTCAGGGGTTTATCTGCTAGGGGCAGTCAGCATAATGGTATTGACTAATACCGATAGTTTAGCTGGAACGTACGCCTTTGCGATGCTCCACGGGATAACAGGAAGCGGGGTGAACTTGTTAACACCCCTTTTATGGGCTAACCATTACGGTCGAAACTCTTTAGGTTCAATATTTGGGATTAGCCGAGCTGCACAGGTGGCTGGCTTCGCCGTAGGACCTCTCATTTCTGGAATAGTCTACGATAACACCAATAGCTACCATGCGGCATTTTTGTATTTCGCATGCCTAGCGGTAGTGAGCACTTTCCTGATATTGATAGCCCGACCCGCTAAACCGAGCGGACAGGCTTAACGAAATTGGAATTTCGAGAAAACTCCATCTTCCTTCGTAATAAATTCTAATAAAGCAGGCCGCCCCGATTCATTCATGCTCTGGGCTCGTCGGAAAGCAGGAATGATTTCCCCTGGATCAGTTATTCTCTCGGAATATGCTCCGAGAGCTTGGGCTACACCAGCAAAATCCCCAGACAATTCCTTTGTGTTGTACCGTTCTACTGCTGTCGGCATTCTGCTATCAGGATAAATACCCATAGTAGAATTATTCATGACAATAGTCGTTATAGGTATCCGTTCCCTAACGGCAGTCTCTACATCTAAACCTACCATACCGAATGCCGCATCGCCCATAAAGTTAACAACTTGCTTTTCTGGGGCGGCTAATTTAGCTCCCATTGCCAACCCTAGACTGTAACCTAGCTGAGTAGATTTACCCCAACCAATAAAACTTCTTGGAGTCCGTGCCTCCCAAAATGGTGTTACCTGCTCCCTAGAACTTCCGGATTCGTGGGTCACAATGCAGTTATCTAAGTCTATAGCTTTCATCACATCCCAGACTACACGGTAGGGATTAATGGGGGTTTCATCGGAAGTCAATCTGGGCATCCATTCAGACAGCCACTGCTCCTTAGTTGCCCTAATTTCATCCAGAAGAACCTGGTTAGTCGGTCGACCCGTGGAACCTGCCTGGCGACTTATCTCGTCAATGAATTGAGACAAAACCAACTTGGCATCGCCGACTACCGGGAAATGGGCTCTGTAATCCTTGTTGATATCTTCATCACTGTTTGTAGCATGAATAAGTACTTTCCCATCGGGTATAGGCACAGTAAAACTACTTTTTATAAAAGAACAGCCTATCCCGAACACTACATCAGCATCAGTCAAAAACCGATGCACTCCTCCAGTAGTACTGGACCCTCCAACACCGATTGATAACGGATGGTTTTCCGGGAAGGCTCCCTTACCTTCTAAAGTAGTCATAACTGGAATTTGTAGATATTCTGCTAATCTTATTAATTCTTGAGTGGCTTCAGCGTAAAGCACACCTTGACCTACTTGTATTACCGGTCGTTGTGCCGAAAGTAATGCTCTAGCCGCCGCCGCTACTGCCTCCGGATCGCCTGCAGTACGTATTTGGCTAGGTGGCTGGTAATCAAAATCTTCTTCACTAATTTCTTCCGTGCCCAGATCCTGAGGTATTTCTAAAAGAACGGGGCCTGGCTTCCCTGACCTTAACATCGTGAAAGCTCGGCGCATTAATTCTGGAACTCGGTCCGCATAATTTATTACTGCAGCCCATTTTGTAATCTCTGCATAACTTCGAGTGGGACTGAATACAGGAGCTACACCGGTTCGCCTCCTTGCAGCTCCGGCTGGTAAAAATAGCAACGGAACCGAATCCGCATATGCCTGGGCTATACCTGCAAAAGCATTTTCAGCTCCTGGTCCATTTTGAGCCAAAAATATACCGTGTTTCTTACCATTATTTATACGAGAAAATCCGTCAGCCATGTGAATCCCTGTACGTTCCTGACGACAAACGATAGGCCTGATTCCGGCAATCGCTGCCGCTTCAATCAAAGGATTAGATGGCATACAACATATAAACTCCGTACCTTCTATTTTCAAAACATTAGCAATAGCAGTAACACCATCCATGTATCCCCTCCTTTGGTCGGTGATTGTTTAAAAATACGTCTAAATTGGCAAGCATTAATTATACCCTAGAAAAAATAAATTCCCCAAAATCGGTGCCCTTCAGTTGTTTCAGCTGCTATATGACCAACTAAGAACATTTTTAGGGGTAATTTTAATCAGAGGATTGGCATACACCCCCATAGATTTATATTGGGGATATTTTTGTTTTAGGATATCGAGTACTAAAGGCCGTTCTGGAGTTTCATAAAGCAATTCTGCTACTCCAGACACAAGTATGTACCAAAGATTAGTCCAATCACTGTCATAGTGATCAACAATCATAGACACACTAGGATTTTCTAGGATATTTCTAACCCTCTTAAGGTTAGTTAACTTGGTACGCTTGGGTTTGTGATCCAAAAGAATGAAAATACTTCCGTTGGATACTCCGAAACAAACAGGTATCACATGAGGCATCCCTAATTGGTCTGCTGTTGCTAAACGCCCAACAGGAGAATTACATAAGTTTTCCATTTGGGCCTGTGGCAGTTGCTTTAAGCTATGGTAAGACATTGTACGATTTTAAAACGGCCGACAATGTGCGCAAATAAGCTTAACAACATTAATTACAGACTACGATTGATAGTTCATAGGATCATCAAGAAATTCTACGTCTTCCAGAGCGGCCCGAGCCGCATCTTCCAAGGTGGCGTCACCCTCTTTGATGCAACGCATTAAAACCCGTTTTGCTACCACACCGCCTATTTTGCCTATAGCACTTATTCCAGCTATTTGCACCTGATAATCATCATCTTCCAATAGTTGAACTAGATTTGGAACTACCTCTTCATCACCCAAATCTCCACATGCATTAGCTGTCTCAAATCGAACAGATGGTTCTGGACTTTGTAGCTCTTTCATTAAAAATGGTATCCAGCTTGTCTCTCCCGTACGACCCATAGCGAAAATAGAGCTGGATTTCAAATCCAAATCATCACTTTCATATGCCCAAACTACGTAACCCTGTATAACCTCAGTATTGAAAGGAGCCACCGCTTCAAGACTCCTTCTTCTCACCTCAAGATCTTCATCTTCATTTGAAAGGGTAACCATGAGGTTGTCGAATAGTTGATCTTCGTCTTTTGGAAGTAATTTACCTTCTTGAGTCAAATATGTGAATTTACCCAACGCTACCGCAGCTGTCGCACGAACGAATGGACTCTTGTCAGATCTCAATATATCTACTAAGCCTGAGATAATAGATCTATCCTCATATTCCCACAGGCCCTCTATCGCAGTTTTTTGAACCATCTCATCCGCGTCTTTAAGACACATTTTAAAGACCGCGCAAAAATCCAATTCTGGATTATCTTCAGCCAAAGAAACCATAGTCGACACAATGGAACGCTGGCGCTCTACCGGTATGGTAAACCAAACCCTAGCGAATGACCCTATTTCTGAAGGAGATAAATCAGAAATCTCTATAAAATCGGCGTTAGCCACGTCAGCAGATGTATCTGCCAAGATATCTAAGACCTCTTCCATTTCGCCTAAATCCTCTGGAATTATTAGAAGTAGAACTGAATTTGCGGCACAACCAGACCCATATAACTGGGCCGGAGTATAACATAACTTGGTCCAAAGTCAGTTATGGTTAACTACTTGATTAACTCAATTTTTCAAATCTCAACCCCATAGTTAGCTTGTTTCAGATCACTAATAACCTTGGGCAATCTTTTTATTATGTCCGTTGCAGTTAATCCTGCCTCTCCATGTTCATGGGTTGCAGAGATTCCCGCTTTACCATGAATATATACCCCACAACTCGCAGCAAGACTGCCAGTAAGCCCTTGAGAGATCAAGGAAGAAATTATTCCAGTCAAAACATCACCAGTTCCCCCGGATGCCATCCCAGAAGTCGCAAAAGGAGATACAAAAGTATTCAGCCCGGGCGCTGCAATGATAGTATTGGCACCCTTCAAAATTACTATCTTGTTCCAATGTTCTACTCTAGCTCGAGTAAAACCGATTCTGTCTACAAGTATGGAAGAGATGGGAATTCCCGAGAGAGTAGCCATTTCTCCCGGATGCGGAGTTAAAACTGTATTAGACGGCAAATACTCCCACCATCTTTGGAACCCACAGATATTATTTAAACCATCAGCATCCAGCACTAACGGTGTTTCTAGCCCACCAGCGTCGAACAAAAGCTTCTCGACAAATTCTCGTGTCCCTTCGGATCTACCTAAACCACATCCCAAGGCCAAAGCCGTATATTGATTCAAGCTTGACCTAATAACATCCGCAGCACCGGAGTCTATACCACCTTGGGCATTATCCGGCAAAGGAATATGTATGGCCTCTGTTAGTTTAGCGGCCAATATAGGGTAAACGCACGCAGGGGATGCAACAGTTACCAATCCGGATCCGGTTCGAATAGCCGCCTGTGCAGAAAGATAGGCAGCTCCAACATAGTTCCTCGAGCCGGCAATTATAAGAGTATGACCATAAGTACCTTTATGTGAATTCCTAGGACGAGCGGGCAGAGTATTACCTACCCACCCTGGGCTCAGAAGTTCGAGATCTATATTTTGATTATCTACTGCTTCAGAAGGTATACCTATATCTAGAATAGTTAATTTTCCAATATGATCGGCTCCAGGAAATTGAAATAAACCTTTTTTAGGAAATCCAAGGACGAAAGTATAATCGGCAATCAAAGAAGATGGATCTGCCCATCCTGAGTCGGGATCGACGCCGGTGGGCAAGTCTACAGCCATAATTTGATTTCTACTTTCTTTTAGCCGCCAATCACTGATCGCAAGAATAATATCCTTTAACCTACCTTCCAGAGGACGGGACACGCCAGTACCCAATATGGAATCAACTACAATACGACAATCCTTTAATAATGAATATAACTTGAGAAAATCAGGATCATCGACATATGAAATTATGGATACTCCGTACTGGCGAGCACTAATCAATTTTGAATCTATATAGGGTCTTTTGGAGGTTAAATACACCGTGGCGTCTGCCCCCCACCTTTTCAGATGGCGAGCAATTACTAAGCCATCAGACCCATTATTGCCAGGCCCAACCAGAATTAAAACTTTTAAACCAGCAATTCGCCCAACATGATTTTTGATTGCTACAGCAACATTCAAACCCGCGTTTTCCATAAGTTGATCTGTACTAACGCCTAATACTGCTGATTGCTTCTCGATAGCTACCATTTGATCGGAACCAACTATTTTTGGGTTCGTTAATCGCATTCCAATACTACAAAAGCCACAGCGTAATCTCTAGAATGCGTGATACTGAGGGCGAGATCTCTTAATGCCAAACCCTCAGCACGCCTAGCGGCACGACCATGCAGCAACACATAAGGGGCTCCACTTTCTTTTCGGGCTATCTCGATATCTCTCCAACTCACTCCGCGTACACCAGTACCAAGCGCCTTCATTGTCGCTTCTTTAGCAGCAAATCTCCCTGCTAAATTAGGAGCCCTGCCTCTACAATACGCGATTTCACCATCTGTAAATATGCGGTTTAAAAAACGGGACTGGTAGGTATCTAAGACGAGTTTAATTCGAGATATTTCTATTATGTCAACGCCAGTTGTAAACATACTACTTACTAACCTAAAACCGTATAACTTCTATTTTGCAGGTAAGCTAAGTTTGTTATCAAGGATATTATTATTATCCTCAAGTGGTTTTGATATGACCTGGTAATTTTAGATTATCCAAAATCTTTGATACAGAATAATTCCGATTTAAGACGTAGAAGTGCACCCCTGCAATACCTTGATCCCAAAGCTCCTGAACTTGCCTAGTCGCGTATTCTATGCCAAGTTCTCTCACCGCATCATCATCATCAACGTATCTTTCCAACTGAATATCTAGTTCATCAGGTATCTTGGATCCGCAGAGCGAAGTAAATCTACGAATTTGGTTAGTGTTCAAAATAGGCAATATACCCGCTATAATTGGCACATCTATTCCTAGAGTTTCTGCCCTCTCCATGAGACGGAAAAAATCCTGATTGTCATAAAATAACTGGGTAACCAAGAAATCAGCCCCATTCTCAACTTTCATCTTCACGTAATTCATGTCAGTTATTAAATCAGACGATTCAACGTGGCCCTCAGGGTAACAAGCTGCTGCTAGACAAAATTCAAAGTTATCTCGAACATGTCTCAGCAATTCCGTAGCATGCTTAAAACCCCCTTCGGCAGGTACGAAGTTATCCTGACCCGTAGGAGGATCTCCTCTTAAAGCTATTACATTCTCTATACCCAATTCATCCAGACGTACCAACGCGGTATGAACCTCTTCCTCGGTTTGAGCTACGCAGGTTAGATGTGCCATTACTTCCAAATCAGTATCTCGCTTCAATGAACTGGTTATTTCTTCGGTAAAAGCACGTGTCGACCCTCCTGCCCCATATGTAACCGATACAAAATCAGGATTGTAGCTCCTTATCCTACCGGCGGTCCGGAGAACCGCTGGTATCCCGTCACTGTCTCGCGGTGGGAAAAATTCACATGAGATAGTTCTTTTGGATTTGAGTATGTCCTTAATTTTCAAAAAGTTATCCTAGACGATTTAGATTAAAAATTTTATTTCCTACTATTAGTTACTCGTATTCATAACTAATCTGCAGCTAAACACCACCAATAATGCCTTTAAAAGTCAGGTTGCTTCTTCTCCTTAAAAGCCTCTATGCCTTGACGAGGGTGGTCGGATGTAGCGAACAACTGTACAAAAGCCATTCCTTCCAAGGCCAAACCATCGGCCAATGACAAGTCTTGACCCCGGTATGTAACAGATTTAATCATACTCAAACCAACTCGACTTTTGTTCCGAAGGCTGTCCAATAGAGTGGCCACGACTTCTTCTAGAGAGTCGATGGAAGCGGCCTTTAATGCCAACCCCCAATCAACTGCTTCAATTCCGGAGAGCCAACGGCCGGTTGTCAAAAGCTCCATAGCTCTCTGCAACCCTACTCGCCTAGGCAATCTTTGGGTAGATCCGCCGCCAGGCATCAACCCATAGTTGGCATGCTGATCGCCAATCCGAGCATCTTCCGCAACTATCGCCATATCGCATGCCAACATCAACTCTAACCCTCCGGCTAATGCAAAGCCTTGCACTAAGGCTATAGTAGGAACCGGCAACAACTCTAATTGCGATAAACATTTGTTAAGTAGATTCACATATTCGGGCATAAACTGCAAATCATCCAGTATTGACTCAAAATAAAGGAGATCTGCTCCTGCACAGAACGCCCGACCCTCGCCGCGAATCAACAAGGCTTTTACGCTCTGATCTGCTTTAACTTGCAAAGTAGCTTCATAAAATTCATTTAGTAGCTCAACACTTAAAGCATTGAGGGCATCAGGCCGATTCAAACTCAGCGTTGCTATAGAATCCTCGATTTTCAAAATAATGTTATTGAATTCCAAGACTGCCTCCGCCTTGATTACATGTGGCTTTACTATATCAGAATGTTCCAAGTATAGATTTAAGCCCTTACTGAATAGGTATGTCTTTACTTCTCTCGAGAGTATATTATGTCAACAACACGGACCCTCGAGAGGTACGCGATTGAATACTGCTCGTTTGGAAATCAAAGTTCAGCCAAGATCGTCCCGGAACGAAATTGGAACTCTCAAAGACGGAGTATTAAATCTCCTAGTCAATCAACCTCCGCATCTCGGTAGAGCAAACGAGGCGGCAATCCTTTTGTTGTCTAAATATTTAGCGATCCCGAAAAGTTGTATATCGATAGTAGGTGGATCAAAAAGTAGGCTTAAAAGCTTCGAAATCAATAATATTTCCCAAGCAGATGTAAACGAACGTTTAAATAAACTATAAGTATTTCAACTACTAGATAAGCGATTCCTTGGTCAGTATAATAAAAGGCCAGGCATCATATGTAATCACAACTCTAACTCAAATTTTAGGCATATCAGTTATCCAAATCAGACCCGATTAGGGATAACGGAGGAATCGGAATATCACTTTGGATTATATGAATTTTAGTTGGATAATCGAAGGTACTTTAGCCGGGGCTGCAGGTCCCACTACTAATAGAGATATAACATTCCTAAAACTTCAAGAAGTCCAGGCTGTAATACGAATGGAAGAACAAACTCTTTCTACTGATCCTTGGGGTTTCGAGGAGCTTTACGAACCAGTACAAGATTTCAATGCTCCGGATATGGATCAAATACAACGGATGGTTAAGTTCATAGAGGACCAAATTGAGGTCTGGGAACGCCCAATAGTAGTTACATGTGCGGCCGGTATTGGGAGAACTGGAACCATTCTAGCCTGTTATTTTGTACAATCGGGGTATGAACCTCAATCAGCCATAGATTACGTACGCCAGTTGAGACCAGGATCAATCCAAACCAAATCTCAAGAAGAAGCAATACACGCATTTGCCAAGTTTATTGCTAATTAAACCGCCAGGGCGTGACGGAACTATCAACTCATTTTCGACGTGTGATTAACTATAGCTGGTTGGAATCACCTTAAAATCACGAGGAGTAACCTGATGGGGAATATTCCAACGGCCGTTAAAGTGGATTCTGATATTTTAGCTCAGATTTATCAGGAAGCTAGGAATTCATTTCCTGATGAATGCTGTGGCTGGTTATGCGGTGACAAATCGAACAATAGAGCGACCCTAGTTCGTAAATGTATAAATGCCCAGAATTCTGGGACCCACCCTACTGTCAGCGAGCGAACTGCTGAAACAGCCTACGTGTTTTCCGGAGAGGATGTCTTGGATCTGAACAAAAGTTTTGATACTGATACCCCCGCACTAATAATTTATCACTCTCATCCAAATGGCAAGGCCTATCTCTCTGACACAGACCGACAAGTAGCCACTAGCCCATGGGGCGACGGTCCTGCTTACCCTGTACAGCAATTAGTGATCGGAGTAGACCAGCAGCAAATAGTTGGCTCCGCCCAATTCGCGTGGTCTGAAGACGAAAGTGGATTCATAGAAATTGGCCAATATGCTGGTGCCACAATTTAATACACTAGGAGATTAAATAGTCTCCCAGTTACGTAACAAACTAATATTCAAAGAGCTATTATAAATTTAGACGCATATATTGGTTTCTAGCTAGCGATGTATCATCCTGGTCGGGAGCTCCCAAAGTAGCTACCACTACGGCACCTGCAAGGTAGAGGCCCGCCATGGCCAGTAATCCTCCCCATATAATCAACCGGTGTAGCTTGTCTCTTCCGAGTATCAGGACTAGTCCCAGCAGAATAAGTACCACCGCTATTCCTCCCGCCACCAAGTGCGCAGGTTCTGATTGATTAACCAATATCCCCTGCCTAAAGAATGGATCAGCGAACGCTAATATACTGCAATTAAATACACAACTACCATAAAGGTTACCAACCCCCAAGTCCGCAGCACCCATCCTAGCGGCTGCTATGGTAGCCGCCGCCTCCGGCATTGTAGTTACTAAGGATACGGCTAATATACCTAATGTACTAGAGGCGACTCCCGTGATATCTGCTATCTGATCTACGCTGTAGGCTAAAAAGAATCCAGCAACAACTACACCTGCAGAAACTATGGAGAACATGGTCCATGCCTTTTTTAATGTTACCTCTGTATCTTCAATCTCCTGAGAATCTCCATCTTCCACAGGGCGTTTCATATATACAACCCGCATCCCTAAGATATATACAACCAATAAAATCAACGAAGACAAACCGATATTCCAAACCGCTACTTCTAATCTTACGGCCGCAAACAACATCGCTAATCCCGTCATTACAGCAGCAAGAACAATTAAATATCCTTGCTCCGGGACAACCTGTTGTAAAAATCGTTTCCCACCAAAAAAAAGCGCCACCATAGCTAACGTAAACATGTTCACCATGTTAGCGCCTAAAACGTTACCTAATGCCATCTCAGGATTCGGAGGAGTAAGTCGAACTGCGGAAATATTCGTAGACAATTCTGGCAAAGATGTCGCTAATGCGACTAAGATGCTGCCGACGAACAAACGTCCCCATCCCGTCAGGGAAGCTAATGCATCTCCGTATTTTGCCAGTTGGGCACCAAAATATATAACCGCAACAGCACTTCCGAGGAAAATTCCCACAGGGACGACCAATGCACTACTCATGTATTGTATATCTCCACGTCTCTCGCAAAATCCTGGCATTCCGTCAATTCAAGTCATCAAACAAATCTAATTAGTCCAGAGCTAAAACCCGTATTTAATTGATAGCCGATACTATCCTATCACCCATCTCTACAGTACTGACTCGCGTAGTACCTTCAACAAATATATCTGCAGTACGGGCTCCCGAATCTAGTACTAATTCCACTGCCCTTTCTATGCAAGCAGCCTCTTCAGTAAGACCCAGAGAATATCTCAACATGAGAGCTACACTTAGTATAGAACCTGCGGGATTGGCTATGCCTTTCCCAGCTATATCAGGTGCTGTACCATGGATCGGTTCATAAAATCCTTGAGTTCTCCCACCGAATTCAGGTACGTCAGATAAGCTTGCGGAAGGTAAAAGACCCATAGAAGCTGCCAATACGGCTGCCTCATCCGTTAAAATATCTCCAAAAGTATTTTCAGATACTATGACGTCAAAACGTGATGGTTGTTGTACCAATTGCATCGCACAAGCATCAACTAATATATGTTCCAATTCTACATCCGGGTATTCTTCAGATAATTCGATAGCTTTCTGTCTCCACAGACGAGAACATTCTAAAACGTTTGCCTTGTCTACCGAGGCAAGTTTCTTCCTACGGCCACGCGCCAATTCGAACCCTACCCGCAAAACCCTTTCTATCTCGTGTTCGCTGTAGCGCATAGTATCCACACCTGTCCAACCTTGGGGAGTTTGATTTCGACCCTTAGGTTGGGCGTAATAAAGTCCCCCTGTTAATTCCCTCACAACCACCATATCTACCCCTGACAACACTTCCGGTTTCAACACACTTGAATCGGTAAGCTTAGGATAGACTTTCACTGGCCTTATGTTGGCAAACACACCCAGTTGAGCCCTAAGCTGAAGCAATCCATCCTCCGGGTGCATCGAAGCTGAAGGATCATCCCATTTGGGCCCCCCTACGGCTCCAAACAGAACAGCATCTGAGGTTCCGGCGAGCTCCGCAACTTCCGGCGAAAGAGGTGTGCCATGCTTGTCTATAGAAATCCCACCAACATCACCATATTCTAAGCTGAATCCATGACCAAATTGACGACCAATCGCTTCCAATACTTTAACCCCTTCGGTAGTAACTTCAGGGCCGATACCATCTCCGCTAAGAACAGCTATCTTGAAATCCATGGAATCCCTCCCGGTCATTAATTCTTAAGACACAGCTTGAAAAAATTAGCTACCTGAACCGCAAAATTCGTGCAGTAGTATACAGGCAATCTATGCTGCTGCAAAGCGTAGATTGCTTGTCATAAGAAACCGGTTGGGCTATCATCCTGATAAGTTATGAAATCAGAAGATTCAAGAAAAAAGCTGTTCATCGAACGACTACGTTCGATTTTGGGTGAAGAGAATGTAATTTCCCATCCAGATGACCTGATCGTCTATGAATATGATGGGTCGGTAGATCAATCTATCCCAGAGGTAGTTGCCCTACCATCATCTACAGACCAGGTAAGCCAAATATTGGCGTTAGCACACCAAGAAAGAGTCCCTGTAGCAGGAAGAGGCTCCGGTACCGGCCTAAGTGGAGGTGCAATAGCTCCACCTGGTGGCATGCAAGTCGTTTTTACGAAAATGAACCACATCCTTAACATCGACACAGAAAACCACACTGCTACTGTGGAGCCGGGAGTAATCAACCTAGATTTGGACAACCAAGCCAGGAAGCTAGGAATGAGATATGCACCAGATCCATCCAGTCAAAAAGCTTGTAGCCTGGGCGGCAACATAGCAGAGAACGCTGGAGGTCCTCATTGCCTAGCATACGGGACGACTACTAACCACGTGCTCGCTATGGAGGTAGTACTTGAAAATGGGTCCATTGTTCAAATAGGTGGTCCCTCTAGATTCGTGCCAGGGTACGATCTAAGAGGTGCATTTATAGGTTCTGAAGGTACTTTTGGAATAGCTACAGAAATTACAGTGCGATTATTGCCATTACCCGAGCTGGTTAAGACCTTTTTGGGTGTATTCCCAGATATAGAATCAGCTTGCTCAGCTGTCTCTGCAATAATTGGACATGGTATAGTTCCAGCGGCTCTTGAGATGATTGATTCAACTACAATTAAAGCTGTTCAAAGCGTCATGGATGCTGGCTATCCTGAAGGTGCGGGAGCAGTTTTATTAGTCGAACTAGAAGGACTAGTTGAAGAGGTGGAAGAAATCGATACTGAAGTACAAGCATCTCTTTGGGAGACCGGTGCAGTAGATGTGAAAATAGCTGAATCAGCTGAAGACCGTGAGAAATTGTGGTCAGGGCGCAAAACCGCTTTTGGATCTTTTGGAGCTATAGCTCCAAACTACTATTTAGTGGATGGGGTAGTTCCAAGAACCAAGTTGGTCGAGGTATTACGCTTGGTAGGGAGACTTAGCGAAAGATACGGAATCACTATCGCAAACGTCTTCCATGCGGGTGACGGAAATCTCCATCCTTGCATGCTCTTTGATGAAAGAGAACCCGGAATATCGGACAAAGTTATGCAAGCCGCATCGGAATTAATGGAATACTGCGCCTCAGTAGGGGGAACTCTAAGCGGTGAACATGGAATTGGCCTGGAAAAAAAGGAATTTATGCCATTAGTATTTAGTGCCGAGGACATGAACGCAATGAAAAAAACAAGGGACGCCTTCGCTCCCAATAACAATTTGAACCCAGGCAAGATTTTCCCAGACGGATCCTCACAGTCATTGAATCCTCATAGGGACACATCTCCCGGGTTGTACATATAGTGCCTGAAAGTAATCGATCATTATTATCAACTATAAATCAAACAAGTCCTGGGGTAATACTGCCCCCGGAATCCTGTTTTCAATACAAGATCGATGACCTACAACCTTCCTTGGTAGTCAAACCGAACACTACCCAAGAAGTATCTAATTTACTCAAATGGTCTTCAGCCGAGTCCCAAAAGGTTTCCCCTTGGGGGGGAGGCACTCAGATCGACTTAGGAAATCCCCCAGATCAGCTGGATATGGTCATGGATTTAAGTAAATTAAACGACGTGATAAGTTTTCAGCCAGCGGACTTAACGGTGAGCGTCCAGGCGGGGATTACACTAGACAATCTACAGCATAACTTAGAATCTGCCGGAAAATTTTTACCTTTGGAAGCTCCACTTTCAAACGATGCCACAATCGGAGGCATTCTATCTGCAAGTTCCTTAGGCCCGCTAAGACGTACTTACGGCCTCCCGAGGGATTGGTTAATTGGTCTTAAAGTTATTAGTTCTGAGGGAATTGAAACAAAATCCGGCGGACAAGTAGTTAAAAACGTAACAGGATACGATTTAAATAAATTATATTCGGGCTCTCTGGGGACGCTGGGGGTGATTGTAGAAGCCGTCTTCAAATTAGCACCCAAGCCTGCCAATCACTCAGTTGTATTAGCCTCTTTTCCCTCCCAAGTAGAAGCACTCAAAGCAGGCCAACACCTCTTGCAGCAAATATATAGTCCTCAGGGTTTACACCTGATTAACTCGTCGGCAGGGGCACATTTATTCAATAAGCAGTTTAGGGATCCAAAAGAATACAAATTAGTAACCATATTTACCGGTCGCAGCAAAGCAATCACCAGATGTGTACAAGAAACGACTAATCTATTAAAAACGCTAGAAACCAGCGACCTGTCGGAGCACTCAGGAGCAGTAGCCGTGGGTATTATTAGAGATTTGAACAACCTAGGGTATACTGAAATCGATCGATCTTTCCTCCGGGTGAATATTAATTTCCCGCCATCCTTTTGCGCTCAAATAATTGATTGGCTTAAGAGAGACTCGACCTATGGGGGGGAAACCAACCAACGAAATCCCAATTCGGAGCCTACAATAGGTCACGTAATAGATATAGGATTTGGCAGCGGATCGCTGATTTTTTGGGATGATTCTGGTGTACAAGCTAATGATCTCTTGAGGCTACGAACATTTTTAAATTCTATCGGAGGATCCGCAATAATAGAACAATGCCCCATATATCTGAAAAAAGAGGTCGATATATGGGGTCATGATCCTTCAGGAATAGGAATTATGCGTGATCTCAAGAATAATTTTGACCCTTATAGAACCTTAAACCCCGGACGATTTATCTCAGGCATATGAATTAAAATATGGTCAAACCTTTAAACATCTCACAAATTGCTCAAACCCAGGACGTTCCATCTGAATCAGATCTATATAGATGCGTACACTGTGGGTTGTGTCTCAGCGCTTGTCCCACTTACAGAACATTGAAGGTAGAGACCGAATCCCCGAGGGGACGGATAGCTTTGATGAAAGCTGTAAAAGAAGAACGGTTAGAAATCAGTGAAAGGGTAGTTTCTCATTGGGAAATGTGTCTCCAGTGTAGAGCCTGCGAAGCAGTCTGTCCTTCGGGAGTACCCTACGGTCGTATAATGGAATATTCTAGGGCACAGGTATTCAAGCAAAATAAGCAAGGCGATAATCTGAAATTAATTAGCAAGTTCTTCTTGCGCGCGGCTCTACCTAATCCTAAGAGACTCCTGATCGGGGCATATGTTATCAGATTATATCAAGAGTCCGGAGTCCAAACTCTGCTGAGAGCATCTCGAATACTGAAGTTGTTACCAAAGACATTAGGGAATTTGGAAGCTCAATTGCCGGTCATGGGCAAGAAATTTTTTAAGCCCAGTAAAGCTGTATTCCGTGCCCAATCCGAAACCACTCATAAGGTCGGTCTCCTTGCTGGCTGCGTAATGCCACTAATGCAAGGTGATACCATGAGAGCTACAGTCCGAGTGCTAAATAAAAATGGGTGTGACGTCGTAATCCCCACCGGCCAGGGCTGTTGCGGGGCCCTAAATCTTCATAGCGGTGATTTGGAAAACACCCGTATTATGGCGAGACGAAACATAGACATTTTCTTAGAAGCCCACGTAGATGTTATCCTCACATCTTCGGCCGGTTGTGGCTCAAACATGAAAGAATACAATGAATTACTGAAAGATGATCCAGTTTATTTCAAAAAAGCTCAGGCATTCAGTGAGTTAACCCAAGACATTACGGAGTTTCTGGCCAATTTGCCGATCAAAATACCCAACTCCAATATACAGCGCAAAATCACATATCAAGATCCCTGCCATCTCGCCCATGCTCAACGAATCACCTCAGCACCACGCCAACTACTGAACGCCATACCCGGGATACAACTAATCGAAATGGAGGATTCAAGCGTTTGCTGCGGTTCCGCAGGAATATATTCAGCAGTACAACCAGAAGTTTCCAATCAAATTCTCGAAGATAAACTCGAAAAGATAGCTGCAACAAACACCAAGCAAGTCGTTACTGCGAACCCTGGTTGCATGGCACAAATAAAGTTAGGACTTGAGAAACATCAATCCGCCACCAAGGTTTGTCATGTAGTGGACCTTTTGGACGAAGCATATCAAGCTGAAACAGTGGGCGAATAGATGCCAAAACTTACCGGAACACGTAACGCTACGTATTTAAATGTTCTGTGTAGCGTCAACCTACAAAATCGGCCAACGCTTGCTGGGCAGCAGACAAACTAGATCCGTAAGCTACTTCATACCCTTGATCCGGTAATATCCTTTCAAGAGCTGATAAAAACGCAAAAACATTTGATTCCCGAGCACTTTCCCCCATTAACCCAATCCGCCAAACTTTACCCTGTAAATCTCCTAATCCGCCACCGATTTCAATATTATAATCTTTTATTAATTGCCTTCTCACAACTGCTTCATCCACTCCCTCAGGGATAAGGGCCGCAGTCAAAGGATTTAATCTATATTGTGGGTCAGCTAGGACTTCTAACCCCAGAGCTTCAACCCCAGCTCTTAAAGCAGCAGATGTTCTGGCATGACGCTTGAGCCGTTCATCTATGCCTTCTTCCATCATCATACGTAATGATTCTCTCAAAGCGTAAGTCATAGATATAGGAGAAGTGTGATGATAAGCGTGTGTCTCAGACCAATAAGCTTGAAGATCTTTTAAATTAAAATAAAAGCTCTGGACAGGGGTTTTTCTTTCATTAATCACTGCCATAGCTCGTGACCCAAGGCTAATAGGTGCCAGACCCGGAGGGGCCCCCAGGCACTTTTGGCTGGCACTGTAACAAACGTCTATATCCCATTCATCCATCCGAACATCGTGGCTACCCAGAGATGTCACCGCGTCCACTACTATCAATGCATCATGTTCATGAGCCAATTCAATCGCACGAGTTAGAGGACTTAGGCTGCCGGTTGAAGTTTCCGCATGGACCATACCAACCATCTTTACTTTAGGATGCTTGTTCAACTCTTTACCCAGAGCCTCTATATCAACCGGATTGCCCCACGATGAATCCACTACGAAAACCTCTGCACCACATCTCTTGGCTATATCGGCCAAGCGGTCACCAAAATACCCATTACGACAAACGATAGCCGTATCTCCCGGCTCCAATAAATTGACGCAACTTGCTTCCATGGCACCAGTGCCGGTAGATGACAAGGGTAGTGTCATGTAATTATCGGTGTGGTAAACCTGACGCAACATGTCGCAAACATCTTCCATAACTTCGAAGAACTGAGAATCCAAGTGACCCAGTATTGGCGCAGTCATGGCTTGCAACACGCGGGGGTGAACATTACTCGGTCCAGGCCCCATTAAGATTCTTGAAGGTGGCTGAAATTCCTTAATATAGTTAGGTATCAAAAATTTTCTCCATACTAGTCATAATAAATTGGTGATTCCGGATTAAACAACCGCTGAACTCCCGCCATCTATATTTATAGCAACCCCGTTTAAGTAGCTGGCACGTTCAGATGCTAGGAAAGCTATAACATCCCCTGCTTCGTGAGTCTCTGCAACCCTCCCCAATGGAACTCCTCGGGCCTTTGCAGTTTGAGCGTAGAATTCATCCTTTGTTAAGTTTGGATTATCTAGCTTCAACCGTTCATAACGACGTTCGTGCTGACCGCTTTTTATCACTCCGATACAAACGGTATTCACCAAAATATTGTCCTGTCCAAGATCTTTAGACAAACCTTTTGTGAGGGCAATACCAGTAGCCCGGGATATTGAAGTCGGCATTGATGAAGGACCAGGGGTACGGCCACCCAGATTCGTAACGTTGATAATTCTACCACCACCGACTTTACGCATTTCGGGAATAGATTTCCTGATGAGACGTATAGCACCCCAAACCTTCAGTTCAAAATCGGATTCCCAATCCTCATCACTTACTTCTTCAAAAGGCTTAGCCATGGAAACGCCGGCATTATTTACTAAAATATCTAATCTACCATAATTATCCAAAGCAGCCTTCACTACTTTGTCAGCCGTTCCAGGGTCTGAAACATCTGCAGCCACAGGTAAAACTACACCCTCAGTAGCTGTTCGTATATCCTGTGCAGCCTGGTCTAAAACTTCCTGTCGGCGGGCGACTATGATAACCCTCGCACCTTCTTCTGCCATACGTAAGGCAGCAAATTTTCCAATACCTTCACTCCCACCGGTAACTATAGCTACTTTGTCTGTTAACCCCATATCCATGAGAACTCTCCTTGAGCCACCTATAAAAATTTCGGCCATTATAGCACAGCGACATTCTAGTGCTGAGATTTACAAACTTATGCCAGCAGCATCTGCCACGGTTGGGACATCCTTATCCCCTCGTCCGCTTAAACAAACCACAATGCTTACTTGAGGTGATAATTTTCTAGCTAACTCGCTTGCATAAAAAACTGCATGAGAAGACTCCAAAGCAGGTATGATACCTTCCGTTCGACACAGTAAATGGAATCCCTCTAGAGCTTGATCATCCGTCACCGCTACGTACTTAGCTCGGCCACTATCTTTCAAATGGCTATGCTCCGGACCCACCCCTGGATAATCCAATCCAGCGGATATACTATGGGTTCCGATAACCTGACCATCATTATCTTGAAGAAGGTAGGACATAGAACCATGTAAGACTCCAGGCTGCCCAGCACTTAGGGTAGCTGAATGTCGCCCTGAGTCCAAACCTTCACCAGCAGCTTCCACTCCTACCAACGAGACCGACTCGTCAGCGATAAATCTATGAAAAATCCCTATAGCATTGCTACCTCCTCCCACACAGGCAACAACGTAATTTGGCAACCGACGTTCGCGTTCTAAAACTTGCTCACGTGATTCTTGACCTATCACAGATTGAAAATCTCGCACCATCATCGGATACGGATGAGGACCTACCACGCTTCCTATGAGATAATGCGTCGAGTCAACATTCGTCACCCAATCCCGTATAGCTTCGTTGATAGCATCTTTTAAGGTCTGAGTCCCAGAAGGCACTGATATAACCTCGGCCTCTAACAAACGCATCCTGTAAACGTTTAGACTCTGTCTCTGTATATCTTCAGCACCCATATAAACTATGCATTGTAGTCCAAGCATTGCACACACTGTCGCCGTAGCAACACCATGTTGTCCAGCACCAGTTTCCGCTATGATCCTCTTCTTGCCCATACGTCTCGCCAACAACCCCTGTCCTAACGCATTGTTAATCTTATGAGCTCCGGTATGGGCCAAATCCTCCCGCTTTAAATAGATCCGCGCTCCCCCACAAATTTTGCTGAGATTTTCCGCAAAGTAAAGCGGGGTAGGACGTCCAGCGTAGTGAGTCAAGGCATCATGTAATTGCACTTGAAACTCTCGAGACTCCTTAGCATCCTTGTACGCTGTTTCCAATTCAGTCAGGGCAGACATCAAAGTTTCTGGTACAAACTTACCACCGAAATCCCCAAATCTACCGTTGTCGTCCGGTAATGTAATCGCCTCATTGAACGTCAAAAACAACGACCTCCATAACTTATATCGGCATTATTTAACCAGGATTTAGAAATAATAACTTAGGATGATAGCAACCGTGCTTGCAGTATAAAAGCCCTAATCTTCTCAGGATCTTTTATACCATCAGTCTCCACTCCACTCGAAACATCCACCCCCCAAGGGTCTACTATTTTGATGGCTTCTCCAACATTGGAAGGCGTAAGGCCTCCAGCCAATACGAACTTATATCCTGTTTGCGTTAACTTAGATGCCACCTGCCAGTCAAAAGATAATCCGGTACCTCCCTGTAAAGTACCTTCTTGACGATCCAGGGTCACCATGTGTCCAGATTGATGATAATCAATAATCCTATCAGACAATTTGTCAGAGTCTTCAGCTGAACTAGATTCAGCTGGAACATGGATTACTTTAAAGACATTAGTTTGGATATTACCGCAATATTCTACCGACTCATGTCCGCAGAGTTGTGCCCAATTTAAACCGCAATTTCGAACAAAGAGGTTCACCTCATCTAGTGGTTGATCGGCAAATAACCCAACTACTTCAGGTGGATTCTCAAAAGAACCTCTAAGTTCTTGGACAATATGTGCAGCCGATTCCACCTTCAAGCAACGCCTACGATTCGGCACAAAGACCAACCCAATGAAATCCGCTCCGCTATCTGCGGAAACCAACGCATCCTGAGCCTCCCTAATCCCGCAGATCTTAACCATTGGCATAAGTATTGATCACCACTTCACTTACTCGATAACTCCGCTACTTTTTGGGCGATATTAGGTGAAGTAACCAGAGCTTCCCCTACTAAAACCGCATCGACTCCAACGACATCTAATTCTCTTAAGTGATTTTTGGAATTGATACCGCTCTCACTAACTATGATCTTTCCTTCTGGAATATCAGTAGCCAAGTTTAACGTAACTCCTAAATCTGTCTTAAAAGTTCTTAAGTCTCGATTATTAATACCGATAATCTGAGCTCCCGATTCTAATGCTATATCCATCTCAGAGCGATCATGAATTTCAACTAGGCATTGCATACCTAATTCTTCCGTCAAATGTAGCAGCTCCTTTAATGCGCTTACAGATAATATGGATACTATTAGCAAAAGCGCGTCTGATCCGACAGACCGTGCTTCATAAATCTGATAAGGGTCAAAAATAAAATCCTTGCGCAATACAGGAGAATTACCGGCTGCACCCAACCTTTTGATTTGTTCAATATGTCCTAATTCACCTTGGAACCTAGGGTCGGTCAGGACCGATACTGCCGCTGCCCCGTGACCAGTATAAATGCTTGCCAGCCTTACTGGGTCAAAATCCTCACAAAGTAAGCCCTTTGAAGGAGAGGCTTTTTTAACTTCAGCTATCAGTCGGATATTATCTCCCTTTAAGGCTAACCCAAAGTCTAGAGGATTGGGCTGATCACGGATCATACCTTCGAGTTCTCGAATAGAAACATTATTCTTTTGATCAGCCAGCTCATTACGTTTAGCAGAGACTATTTCATCCAGTATCGTAGGCATATCAATGATCCACAAAATCCTTGTTTAATATTAAAACCTACCAGCTCCAAGATTAATACAATCTAACTATCGACCTCTAGTCCGATCCCAACTTGTTGACTGATTGATATAAAGCTCTCTAGTTTATCGAGCGCAACGCCATCGTCAATGATTTTAGCGGCCTGTTCTACCCCTTCGGTCATATTATCCACACGGTTCCCTACTAACAAAACCGCTGCACTATTAAGTAGGACTACATCCCGGAACGGGCTAGGCTCTCCTTGGAAAACCGTACGCATTATGCCCGCGTTTTCTTCCTTAGTACCTCCCCTTATAGCATCAACAGTTACAGTTGGAAGCCCAACTTCCTGAGGTGATGTAGACCAAGGTCTAACCACTCCTTCCTTAACCTCCCAACCGGTAGTGGAACCATCTAAAGTCAATTCATCTAAGCCATCCTGACCATAAGCTATGATAGCGTGTTTAACCTCTAGTAACCTAAGTACCTCGGCCATTTGCCGGCCCAACTCAGCATATGCAACGCCGATTAATTGATATTGAGCACCCGCAGGATTAGTTAAAGGTCCCAAGATATTAAACACTGTTCTTATCCCTATCTCACGCCTTATAGGTGCCGCATATCTCATAGACGGGTGAAATACTGGAGCAAACATAAATCCCATTCCAACACTCTTGATGCAACGTTCAACCCCTTCGGGCGGTAAATCAATTTTGACACCTAAGGCCTCTAGAACATCGGCGCTACCACAAGAGCCACTCGCAGCTCTGTTACCGTGTTTAGCAACTTTCAGACCAGCACCTGCGGCTACAAATGCAGATGCCGTAGAAATGTTAAAACTGTTTTTACCATCACCGCCGGTACCGCAGGTATCCACTAAATCACCTTCTACCTCAACGTGAAGTGCTTTTTCTCGCATTACCCGAGCCATACCTGCGATTTCCTGAGGTTCTTCCCCTTTGTCACTCAAAGCAGTCAGAAACGCTCCCAACTGACCCGGAGTAGCCTCACCATCCATAATTTCTTGCATCACGGTGGCAGCTTCTTCCATTGTCAAATGTCTACCTGAAACCAGATAACTGATAGATTCTCGAATCATCTATCTAGCTCCTTATTATTTATGGTATTAAGATTATTATGGATGCTATATGGGGTGACTGCAAACTATCTCAATAGCCCAACTATACTCTGGCAACCAGCTACCCATATACTACTTTATATCGAAATTACCGGAGCATTAAATGTATATAACTACTAACGGCATACGGATCTCTAAAGGCAGCAGCCCTCAGCTTGTGCAATTGTTCCAAACTCAGGAAGGGATCAAAAAACAACCCGGGTTCATGAACCTGGAAATCTGGACCCAGTTACAAAACGATCCAGAGGATTTCTGCTTGGTGGTTACTCAGTGGAAATCTAAAGAACACTACGATAATTGGATTGCCAGTGACGCATTTAAAAGATCCCACTCCGGCACCCACCCTACGTACATTTTAGGCCCGGGGGTGACAAATCACTATGAATTGGGCTTGGCAGTTTCTCTTTAACAAAATTCCACGGCTCATCCCAATATGTAGTATTTTAACAGCGGTAACTTAAAATTTTGGTGAAACCTAAATTATCACAGGTTATAAAACTTTTACTCATTCAAGCCCAATTTATGTATCCATGCTTTTTTAATAAGGAGAAGGCTATGACTACGTTGGTTTTAGGAGGAACAGGATTTATCGGTAAAAGAGCCATCCCAAGATTAGTCCAGCTAGGACAGAAAGTAACCGTCATGGACATTAACCCAGGATCCGCTAATTTTGATGCCTTCGGCGACAGTGTAGATGTAATTCGCGGCGACATTATCCAATTCGAAGACGTAATAAAAGCAATTTTACATTCTAAACCTGACAGAATAATGAACCTGGCATACCTATTAGGCAGCGGAGATGATACTCCTCATTTCACAATGAAATTAAACATACTAGGGATGGATAACTGTTTCGAAGCAGCTCGGATTTGTGGAATACAACGGGTGGTATACGCCAGTTCCATCGCAGTAAGTGGTTTGCAATCAAACTTCGGAGATCGTGTAGTCAATGAAGACGATCCTATGTACGGAACCAGTCAATATGCGATGCACAAAAGGTTCAACGAGTTCCAAGCACAACAATTTAATGAAGTCTACAATATGGCAATTACGGGAATCAGACCGGCAAACGTAACCGGTCCAGATAAAGTTCGAGGATCAACGGATCACGTGCAATGTATAACTTTGCCGGCATCCGGCGAACCGGTCCATTTTCCCAAAGGTGGTTATATGAGGTTGCCAGTTCACGTTGAAGATGTAGCTGAAGCTTTCGTACGCGTAACTATGTCAGATCGAAGTCAATATCCCATTTATAATACAGGCGGCTATCCAATAAGTTTGAAAGATTTATCAGAAATAGTTAAAAAATACTTACCAGGCGCCAGTATAACCTTTGATAGCTTAGATGGCTTAGAAGAGTCTGGCAATTATCTTACGGATAACAACCGCCTGCTAGGAGAGTTCGAATTAGAATATCCAGCGTTAGAACAAAGAGTTTTGGAGATAATAAACGACATACGATTGGAACACGAATTACCAAGAGTGGGATAAAAGCTTATTCTCGAAAATCAAAGAGAATTTGAACAATACAGTGTAGTTAGACAAAAGATCGATTCGTCACATAATCCATTCACCACTTGTCAGAAAACCAGGAGGTAATTGGCATGCGTTTAGATAACAAAGTCGCGTTGATCAGCGGAGGGGCTAGAGGTATGGGAGCAGCCGAAGCCAAACTATTCATCAAGGAAGGGGCTAAGGTCGTTATTGGAGATATTCTAATAGAAGAAGGAAAGCAAATTGAAGCAACTATCAACGAATCGGGAGGGGAATGCCTTTTTGTTTACTTAGATGTAACTAGCGAGAAAAGCTGGAATGACATAGTAAATGCCACAATAGCTAAATTCGGCAAACTGGATATCTTGGTAAATAACGCAGGCATATTCAGAACACTTGGGATAGAAGATACCAGCAGCGAATCCTGGGACGAAGTTATGGATATAAATGCCAAAGGCGTGTTTTTGGGAACTAAAGGAGTGATAGCAGAAATGCGCAAAACCGGTGGGGGATCAATTGTAAATATATCCTCTATAGCCGGATTGGTCGGGAGCCCTTATTCATCTGCCTATAACGCTTCGAAAGGCGCAGTTCGTTTGCTTACTAAATCGACTGCGATTCAATACGCTAAGGAAGGGATTAGAGCTAACTCCGTTCATCCAGGAGTAATTGAAACGGATATGACCCGAGAAGCTATTGACGATGAAGATTTTCATAAATTCAGGCTGGCCACTAATCCAATACGCAGGCTCGGTCAACCTCAGGACGTCGCCTTCGGGGTTCTTTATTTAGCCTCCGATGAATCCTCATTCGTTACTGGAAGCGAACTTGTCATTGATGGAGGCTGGACAGCACAATAATCTCGTTCCAGTTGATTAGCAAAATCATCTAGCATTTCATATAAACCATTACCTAACTAATAGTTTTATCATCCAATCCAATGTACCCCGAGGATTAATTTTATGGTTAGCAAAGGAAGAATTACCGAAGCCGCCAGTCAACTGACTGATCAATACTTATCTAATCAATCTTTCCTGTTATCAAATACGCTCATACCAAACACCCTCGACGAAGCCTACGAGATACAGAAGGTCTTTCAAAGTAATCTCTTAGATACCCAGGGGCCCGTCGTAGGTTACAAGCTTGCTTATACTACTCAGTCATTGCAGCAAAATAATGGAGTCACCGAACCTTGCATGGGACTAATGTTAGAGAAAAATATTCGTTATTCCCCTTCTGAACTCTGCTCTGGGGATTTTGTGCAATTGGGCATCGAGTGTGAGGTTGGTGTTCTATTAAAAACCGAACTCTCGGCAGAAGATGCCCCGTACGACGTTGATAAAGTCAGTCTAGCAGTTGAATCTCTTATCCCCGCTTTTGAAGTGATAGATAATCGGCGCACTCCTGGTTTACCACCAAATATAAATTTAAAAATAGCAGTGGCTTCAAACATATCTAACGCAGGGGTAGTGCTTGGAGAACCTGTAACCAACTGGCAAGAAATTAACCTGGTGTCCGCATACGGTTATATGAGTATTAATAATAGATTGGTAGGAGGCGGGCATGGATCTGATGTCATGGGACATCCACTCGAACCCCTAGCTTGGTTAGCAAACAAGCTATCGTTACAGGGGATTAGTCTACCTGCTAAATCAATCATAATCACAGGCAGCATAGTTTCTCCCAAGTTCTTATCTCCAGGAGATTCAGCCTTTATATCTATCGAGGGATTGGGAACGGCAGAATTGACTGTAACTTAAAGCGACATAGCGATTTCTGTTCAACAAAATTTAGGAGAGGATCGAATGCCTTACACGATTAATCACGTACATATTCGTTCAATGGATCCACATAGTTCAGCCGCGTGGTATGAACGGCATTTTGAAGCGAAGATAGTTTCTGAAAGAGAAGTAATGCCCGGTACTATTACAATTGGCATGGAAGTTGGAGGATCTTGTAGACTAAATATATCATCCAAACCAGCCGGATCATCGGATGAACGAGCTGCCGCCGAGCTAAATAGATTGGGATTAGAACATTTCGGTTTTGATGTGGAGAACTTGAAAGAAGAACTGGAAAGGCTGGAGAAAGCTAACATCCGAATAGTCCTGCCGTTTACCGACGTTGGCAGAGGAACATGCCTGGCATATATAGAAGGCCCGGATGATGTACTTATCGAATTAGTCGAGCATAAATAACAGCCTAGCTATTTTATTCCTTATGGGCTGCAAACCGCGAGATTCCTTTAAGACAGATGGTGGTATCAAATAAATTAGCCCGGAACCGCAGTAATAAGCTTATGAAATCCAACGTCGTCTAATACTTACTAACTAGACCCTGAGAGGTAATCTGTAAATGGAAATTACACGGAAAAATTACGATGGTATTCCTATGCAAAAAGGCACCCATCCTCAAGCAGTAAGAGTAGGTAACATGCTTTTTTTATCAGGAGCATTAGCCCGGGATACCGATGCAGAATTCGGGGATATCGGTGAACAAACAGAAGCTATTTTTAAAAGGATCCAACACATAGTTGAAGCAGAGGGTGGGACGTTAAATAATGTGGTAAAAATAACCAATTTCGTAATGGATAATTCTCCCGCCGCCACCCGGGCAACTCAATCCGCTCGAGTTAAACTGTTTGGTGACAATCTACCAGCCAGCACCCGTGTGAGAGTCGCAGCTCTATCCGAACCACACCTTTTAATAGAAATCGACGCGATAGCAGTTTTGGGTGACTAAAAATAGTTTATATTTGACTCAACCAGACAGAGTAAACTCTTAAGAAACAAATCCCATACTCACTAAAGCACCCATGTGTGAAAGGATTTGACTCAGATCGTAGATACTAAATTCTTATAGTATTCAGTTTTCCCCAAGAACTGGGAAAATCTTGGTCTGAAAAGCTTCAAGTTCTCGTTGTGGAAATTGATAACTTTCGCTGGTCATTAAATAAAGATGATTTATACCGTCGGATTCCGCTCTCTTTATCCTTTCAGCACAATAATCTGGAGTTCCAATTAGTCCTAAAGCATCACACATTTGAGTCAAAATGTCTTCAGGTAAGAATGCGCAAAGTTGCTTGGCTTTTTCCCAGTCTTCTGCGTGAGGAATATCCGGGTAAAGATCATTTAATTCCATCGGAATATCTAAATGACTAGCATATATCCCTGCGGCCTCCAGATAAGGTCGATGGCTTGTCTCAACCAACCTCTGAACGCAGAGTGGTCTTGCAACTTCCCTGGCTTCTTGTTGGTCCTCCATGATTATGGTAGTCGCGCACAGAATTATTTCGAGATCGTTGGGATCGCGACCAGACCGTTCGGCCCCGATCGCCAGATGCTTCCGGGCTAAATCGACTGAACCCGGGTCCAGACCTACCTGAAGCAATACACCATCTGCCACTTCCCCCGCTACCTCAATTGTCCTGGGCCCATGAGCAGCAATAAATATCCTGGGTGAGTCCAATCCTCCATGCCTCATCCTACTACTAGCACCACCAAATTCAACCGTGTCCCCCGATAACAAATTCTTAAGAGTGACGACACATTGCTTCATTTGCCTCACACTAGCAGGTGCTATACCTACAGTCTGGACCGAGCTGAACCCACGACCGATCCAAAATTCTATTCTGCCCGGAGCTGTTTCCGCAACTGTTTTAATAGCCGAGCCCAATACCGAGATGTGACGGGTTACCGGGTTAAGCACGGCAGAAGCTATACGGATATCTGATGTTGCCTGGGCAGCCATCGCCATGCTCACAAAGACATCTCTCTCCAACATCTGGGAATCTAATATACCTACGCCATCAAAACCAGCTATTTCACACTTGCTAACAAATTCAGCAACGTCCTGAACTGGCATACATGGTGGAACCCGTAAATCAATCTTCATAAACAAATATTTCCTTACAAGATGTTCGCGCATTGGCGATTCGGCCTAACTTATCTCTCTGGATTATCATGTTGATTCAGGTCGTTATTCGATACACACGAACGGCGTTATCATGAAACATGCCAGATCGTTCTAGCACAGAATAACCTTCGGATAATCGCTTGAACGCATTAAACAATACATTGTAAGAATAGCCTACCTTGTCTGGAGGGAAATTACTCTCAAACATGCACCTTTCGGGGCCAAATTGTTCGATACAATAGGTCATCAACGGGGTCATAGTGATAGATAATTCTTCGGATCCAATGGGATTAGTCCGAGCATGCCAGTCATACCCGGTACGAGGTTGTCCTATACCACCCAATTTAACGAACACATTTGGACATTGGGATACCTCAGCTATCCCCTTTTTCCACACAGTCATAACTTCATCATCTCGATCTGCATAAGATCCTGTTCGCAATAACCCACCAATATGATTCAATACAATCGTTAAATCCGGTATCGACCGGGCGAAGTCTGCTAATTCCAGGAGCTGTGGGAAATAGAGCCATGCATCGAAGGATAATCCCATTTTGGCCAGCACGCGCGCTCCAGCCCTAAAATTTGTATCTAACAGCTGACCTTGCCCGTTGTGAGCAGCCGTATTAGCTATATCCTGATTCGGATCCCAAGTCACTGTATGCCTGATACCGCGGAAACGATTGGGACTAGCTGACCGTAATGCTTCTAAAACAGGTTCTACTGCATTACCTAGATTCAAATTAGCATGGCCTACAATAGCGGCAGCTGCACGGCTTGGGCCATAGATCCCACTAGCGCTAGCTGCCGCTAATCCTTGGACAAATTCGATTTCTCCTACCGGCCTAAGTTCTTCGGGGCCTTGGGTACGATACATGGATCTCGTTTCTATAAACACAGTCGAGCATACGTTATGACCGGCACCAATATCAGCCAGCAATTCATCTAGCAAATAACGTTGGTAAGGAAGTCTTGCAGGCCTATAATCCCAAAAATGATGATGGGGATCGCAAATGGGTAGATCTGGCTCAAGGGAACGCTCTTGTGTTAAAGCAAGCCAGTCATTTCCTCCAAAAGGCATACTCAAACCTCCATATTTCTGTCCATTGGCCCATGATAACATGCAAGCGTTGAAACAATACCTAATTTTGACTTGGCATACTTCATGTACTCAGGTACTGTTATACTTACCTCAATAAGCTCGGAGAGAAACGAATTATGACTACATATACAGCCGTTGGAAAACCAGTCACTCGGCAAGAAGGACCCGACAAGGTTTCAGGTAATTTCCAGTATGCTGCTGATGTCAATCTGCCGGGTATGATTTGGGGGAAGGTCCTACGAAGCCCATACCCTCACGCAAAAATTGTAAATATTGATATTAGTCGCGCAGCACAACTTCCTGGAGTTTACGCAATAATTACCGGCGAAGATACCAAAGGCATGCGGGTCGGAAGATTAATCAGAGATGTCCCACTCCTAGCTGAAGACAGAGTCAGGTTCGTTGGAGAAAAAGTGGCCGCAGTGGCCGCAATAGACGCCGACACTGCGGAGGAAGCCTTAGCACTGATAGATGTTGAATATGAACCGCTGCCTGCCGTTTTTGATCCTGTTGAGGCTATTACACCGGGATCACCTCTAGTGCACGAGGGATCTCCAAGTTTTCAAGCTGGTTCAAGTTCAGTTGAACCACAGGGCAACATCTTGGACCTGTCGACCTGGTCTAATGGTGATCTGGATCAAGGATTTAAAGAATCCGACTTTGTCTTCGAACATACATTTACGACCACATGGGTGCATCAGGGATACATGGAACCTTATGCGTGTGTCGTGAATATCACTGATCAAGATAGGATAGAAGTTTGGGCAAACAATAAAGTCCCATACACATTGCGACGCCAATTATCAGACGCGTTGGATATCTCGGAAGAACATATAGTCGTAAACCCTTGCGGTATCGGCGGCGATTTTGGAGGCAAATCTCCCGCTATGAACGTACCGTTAGCATATATGTTATCGAAAAAGTCAGGATATCCCGTAAAAATGGTCATGAGCTATATTGAAGAACTAATGGCCGGCAATCCTAGACATCCATCTGTGGTTACTATTAAAACGGGAGTTAGAAAGGACGGGACATTTTTGGCACGCCACAGCAAAGTTATTTTTAATGGGGGGGCCTACAGTGGATTTAGAGGCCGTGCAGGGCTTGCCGGCAGTAGAGACGCTGCGGGCGGTCAGTATCACATACCTCATTTTCAAATAGACAGCTATATGGTTTACACCAATAACGTTCCCTGTGGATCGTATCGTGCTCCTGGACAACCACAAGTTGTTTTCGCCGTCGAATCCCATACGGATATGATAGCCAAGGAACTGGGCATAGATCCATACGAACTTCGCCTTCGAAACGTCGTCCGCGATGGCCAAATCTGCGCCACCGGTGCCAGATACAATAACATACGAGGCGAGGAGACTCTGAGGGCAGTAGCTGAAGCATCCAAATGGACTTCCCCTAAATTAAACGCGTTCATCGGTAAAGGTATGTCTCTTAGCCAAAGGCCCCAAGGACAGAGCATTTATTCCGCTAAGGTCGAAATGGACGAAACCGGGAAAACTACCTTACATCTTCTGGTACCTGAAACTGGCACAGGATCCCATACCGTGGGGAGGCAAATGGTAGCAGAGGATCTCGGAATTCCTGTTGAAGAAGTAATAGCCATGCAAATGAACACCGATGGCGGTACTTATGACAGTGGAGCGGGGAGTGGAAGCAGTGTCGGTGGAACGCACGCCGCTTTGGGGGCAGCACAAGGAGTGAGGAGAAAATTGACATTAATGGCAGCTGAGTTTTACGGATGGCCAGAAGAAAACATACAGTTTCAAAAAGGCCGAGTGTTCGTAGAGGGAGATCCTGAAAAAGGAGTATCTCTAAAAGAGTTAGCTGCTCGTACTGTTAATGCACTCGG
>CAJXEF010000004.1 GCA_913052545.1 uncultured Chloroflexota bacterium | reverse complement strand
TGTACCTGTACCTGTACCTGTACCTGTGTGGAACGTATGGTTGATTTTTCATAAAGTCCTCGCTCCCAAAGCGAGGACTTTTTAAATAGTAAATTACAGTCGAGGGAGGAAGATAATATGCCTACTTATGTGGATCCTAATACTTGCAATGCTTGCGCAGGGGAGCATGAAGGCCCGCTATGTGTTTACATCTGTCCTAATGACTTGATGACGATGGATTCAGATCAAAACAAAGGGTTTAACCAAGAGCCTGAGATGTGTTCCGAATGTTACGCCTGCGTCAAATTATGTCCCCAAGAGGCTATTTTTGTTCGAGGTTACGCCGATTTTGTACCTCTGGGAGCCTCTGTACATCCGACGCGAGTCGAAGGTGGGCTGACATGGACAGTGAAATTTAGAGATGGCAGGGAACTCAAGTTTACATATCCGTCTAGGACTACTCCAGTAGGATCGGCTGATCCGTACAAAGACTTTACTGAAGATCGCGTGAATGATCTAACAGGTCAAGGGTTAGCAGGAGAATCAAAATGGCTCGGGGTGGAGAAATTACCTGCGTTGTAAGTTAGTAACTAGTTAATAAGGAGTTAGCTATGGCTTTACCCAGTTTAGAAACGGTTGAATGTGACATATTGGTAATTGGTGGTGGTATGTCTGGTTGTGGGGCGGCCTTTGAGTCAAAATATTGGGGAGAAGATCTTAAAGTAGTTATCGTGGACAAAGCAGTTATTGAGCGTAGTGGAGCTACAGGAGAGGGCCTTTCCGCGATCAATTGTTATATGGGGCAACGTTATGGCTGGAATACCCCGGAAGACTTTGTACGTTATGTGGTCAATGACATGATGGGGCTCGCCCGGGAAGATCTGGTCTATGATGTCGGTCGACATGTAGATTCATCCGTCCATCTTTTAGAGGAATGGGGTCTGCCCATTTGGAAGAAAGAGAACGGTGAATATGAACGTATCGGCAGATGGCAAATACCTATACACGGTGAATCTTTGAAGCCGGTCACTGCAGAACCGGCCCGTAAAGCTGTAGGTAAAGAGAATATTTACGAGAGAGTGTCTATTACCCATTTGTTAACAGATGCTAACGATCCGGAACGGATTGCGGGAGCGATCGGATTCGGAGTACGTGAGAATAAAATATGGGTGTTTAAAGCTCAAGCTGTGATCATCACGAGCGGTGGAGCCTCAAACGTTTTCCGTCCTAGGTCAGTAAATGAGGGGATTGGCCGTACATGGTATTCCGTATTTGCGACTGGGTCTGCTTATGGTTTGATGATTCCTATCGGGACTGAAATGACGCAGATGGAACACAGATTCGTTCCCACAAGATTCAAAGATGGCTATGGTCCTGTGGGTATGTGGTTTCAATATTTCCATGCCCATGTAGAAAATTCATTAGGAGAGGATTACACCGTAACGAGAGATGATGAATTAAGAAAATATGAGCCTTACGGTTCTGCGATACCAACTCCTACCCCGTTACGGAATCACCAAATGTTCTTGGACATCAAGGAAGGCAAAGGTCCAATGTATATGCGGACCGACCTAGCCATGCAGGAATTAGCTGGTGGTGATCCGGCGAAAATGGAAAAGGTGAGAGAGGAGGCCTGGGAGGATTTTCTGGATATGACAATAGCTCAGGCTATGACATGGGCTTCTCAAAATATAGCTCCTGAAGATACTCCCTCGGAAGTCGTGTTAGCGGAACCCTATATCATGGGATCTCATTCGGGCGAAGCAGGGGCTTGGGTGAGTGGACCTGAAGATTTAGCTCCGCCAGAATATTTCTGGGGTTATAACAAGATGACGACGATCCGTGGATTATTTGCAGCGGGTGACGGAGTAGGGGCGGCACCACATAAGTTCTCTTCCGGCTCTTTCACTGAGGGTCGTTTAGCTGCTAAATCGGCGGTTAGGTTTGTCAGAGAAAACCCGGCAGTAGTCAGCTTGAATTCATCGCAAGTAAATACATTGGCTGAATCTATCTGGTCACCTTTAGAAACGTTCGACAAATATAAAGGTGTTTCGACCGCGGAAGATATCAATCCTCACTACATTACTCCAAAGCAAGCTTTGGTCCGATTACAAAAAATAATGGACGAATATGGCGGTGGAACCTCCTCTTTATATACTACGAATGGTCCTACCCTAGAACGGGGTATAGCTTTAATTGAAATGCTAAGGGAAGATCTTGAACATCAGGGAGCAAGAAGTCGGCATGAATTGCTCCGATGTTGGGAAGTAGTCCATCGGACTTGGACTGGGGAAGCTCACCTACGCCATCTGTTACACCGTAAGGAAACCAGGTGGCCTGGATATTATTACCGATCAGATTATCCGGACTTGGATGATACTAACTGGAGGGTGTTCGTTAATTCTAAGTTTGATGCATCAGCTAATAAGTGGAATATCTCTACAAGACCATACTTGAACTTAGTAAAATGAAGTTAAGTCCTCCGGATTCACTATTGGTATGGACCCGGAGGACTCTAATTATTAAAATATAGGTGGTGGGACCATATCTCAACAGCCAGGCGACTCTAACGATACTTCATCTTCAGACTCTCACTCCCCTGTCACCCGACACAGACTCAACACATTTAATTCCCTTGAAGGCAATCGTAATCACTTATATCTGTTTACAGGAAACCTGTGTGCGAATGCGGCACAATGGCTCCAGTTTATTACTATTGGTTGGCTAGCGCTGGATGTCAGTGGGTCCGTATTCCATTCGATCATGGCAGTTGCTGTAAGAGCTGTCCCCACGCTCATTTTGAGCCCTTGCGGTGGCGTGTTGGCGGATCGGATGGACCGGCGCCTGCTGTCCCTGATCACGGCGATAATCATGAGTTGCATGGCCTTGGTATTCGCGCTGTTCTTAATTAGTGATCTAGGTATAACAGTTGGGTACGTTTACGGTTACACCTTGGTAACAGGGATTGGACACGCGTTCAATCAACCAGTCAGGCAGGCTTTGATTGCTAATACCGTACCCCAAGATAAGATGGCTAACGCCTTGGCCTTGAATGCGATGACCGTTACATCTATGCGACTGTTGGGAGCTATCTTAGGTGGGGTATTAATCGAAACAGTTGGATTCCATTGGAATTTTTTCTTCGAAACGGGGCTTTATTTAGGTATGGCTTTGTTATTGGTTCCTATGCGAACTCCTTATCAAGAGGAGAGTACCGCACGAGAGACTTCACCCATTAATAATTTGATAGAGGGCCTTCGATATATTTTGAAAGAACAGTCTATTTTTAGACTTATGCTTCTAAATTTTTTTAGGACTGGGATATTTGCCCCGTTGTTACTTCTTTTGCCTGCCTACACAGTCGAGGCCTTGGGAGCTGGAGCTGGGGTGGGGACTGGCATGATGATTGCTATGGGAATAGGTGGTGTAGCTGCTACTTTCGCGATGTCTTCATGGGGGTTCTTCGCGAATAAAGGATTAGTTTGTCTAATAACTTTAATTAGCGGATCTGTTGTTATTACAGGGCTGGGGATCTCTCATTGGATTTGGGTTTCAGTCCCTATTATGATTGTTATGGGGCTTTCACAAAGCCATTTTATTGTGGCGAACCAAACATTGGTTCAAAATATTGTACCGGATACTTTGAGGGGTAGAGTATCGAGTGTTTGGCACTATGAACAGGGACTGATTCCGTTATTTTCACTCCTTATAGGTTTGTTTGCTAGTATGATCGGTATGTCGTATGTGATGATTATTTATGGAGGTATTGCGATAATTATCGGTTTAACCTGCCTAATACGCTTCAGGGATATACGAGGGTTGGATTAAGACAAAAAACGTATAGACCTAGCATGGTGTTCCTAGTTTGGACAAAGTGTTAACATCATTGTTGTCAAGGTACAGGGGTTATTCAGGCGTATTAATTCCGATGTACCAACGCGAAGAATGCACGATTCAATACTCGTGCGTGTGAAGGAAGTTTGATTCATATTATGGACCGAGATGGACTCGTAAAAAAAATAGCTGAAATTCAAGATGAGGGTATCACATCGTTAGACCTGTCTGGAGCGGAACTTGGAACTCTCCATGCGGATGTGACGGACTTAGAGTGGTTAACCGAGTTGAATCTTCGCTCTAATGAATTGTCAACATTACCTGCTGAAATAGGTAACTTAAGAAATCTCCGCCGGCTGAATTTGAGTGGCAACCGTTTAGAAATGTTGCCTCCAGAAATAGGTAATCTGACGAATCTTCGGAGATTGAATATAGGCGGCAATCAACTCCAGGCCTTGCCGCCTGAAATCGGAAATTTAACGGCGCTTACGTGGGTTTTCTCCCCTAGTAATCAATTACAGGAGCTTCCGGAGACTATCGGGTCTCTTACAAATCTGGCAGAATTCCAACTAAGTGGTAATCAAATAGCGGTGCTACCGCCCACATTTTGTGATTTGGAATCTCTGACAGAATTGCAACTCAGTGGCAATCGCCTGACTGAACTGCCGGCGCAGTTTGGGAAATTGACCAAGTTGACAAAACTTTATCTGCAGGGTAATAAATTGGATATGATCCCATCTAGGATCGGGGGTCTTACGAGCCTTGCTTGGTTGTACCTGCAAAGTAATAATTTGACTTCATTACCGGATGAAATTTGTCATCTAATTTCTCTCACAGGTCTTTATTTGGAAGGGAATGACCTGTCTGAATTGCCTAGAGACTTTGGTGAGCTAATTAATCTAACCTGGCTTGATTTAGAAGGAAATCATCTGACTGAATTTCCTGCAGGTGTCCGGCACTTAAGCCGGTTGATCCAGCTAAACTTGAGGCGTAATAACTTGACCGAATTACCTTCCGAAATTGGTGGGTTAGAAAGCCTCACATGGCTCGATCTAGAAGGGAATCAGCTCCAAACGTTGCCACCTGAAATCGGAAATTTAACCGCTGTTACTGAGCTCCATTTGAGCAATAATCAGCTTACTGCTCTGCCGTGCGAAATGGGGAATTTGGTTGATTTGGTAGACCTCTATATCTCAAACAATCAATTGCGTGAGATTCCACAATCCATGTCTAATCTTATCCATCTTGAGAGTTTCTATCTCTCTGATAACCTGTTGACTGATCTGCCCACTGAGTTTTCTGATTTATTAGAGCGGGAAATTTTGTACCTTGCCGGGAATCCTATAGACCATTAATTAACCGAATAACTCCTAACCCCGGTCTGCATTAAAGGCTTAACCTAGTCTCTCTGTATATGGGTCGTAATGTTACAATACCCCCGAATACAACATGGCGATTAATCACAGTTAGCATTGTACGAGGGCTTCCTCGTATCAATAAGGAGTATATGTAATGAATGTAGGTTTTATTGGATGTGGGAACATGGGAAACCCTATGGCGTCTAATCTCATTAACGCTGGACATCAATTGACCGTCCATGATTTAAGACGTGAGGCGGCGACTAACTTATTGGAGATGGGAGCTGTTTGGGCCGATAACCCTAAGGATGTAGTTCCTGGGAATGAAGTTGTGTTTACTTCCCTTCCTGTACCTAGAGACGTCGAAGCTGTGGTTATGGGAGAAAATGGAATATTAGAAGGCTCAGGACCGAACACGATCTATATGGACCTTTCTACAAATTCACCAACCACCATCCGCCGGATCCATGATTTATGTGCTGAGAAAGGGGTAGCCGTATTGGATGCTCCGGTAAGTGGAGGGGTTTACGGGGCGGCCGCTGGGACTTTGGCTGTTATGGTAGGAGGTGATAAGGCTATCTATGATCGTATGAAACCTACTCTGGACGCAATAGGGAGCCATGTCGTCTATTGTGGGCCTATCGGGAATGGGATGGTCTGTAAAATTTGTAACAATCTCTTAAGCATGGGAATCGGGACTTTAATGGCAGAATCGTTGACTTTAGGTGTGAAAGCAGGGGTAGATTTGGCTGTACTAGCTGATGTCATAGTTAATAGTTCAGGTGGAAATCGTCGGTTGATGGAGAAATTCCCCCGGTACTTATTCAAGGGCAATTTCGAACCGGGGTTCGCCACGGCTCTGGCGGCTAAAGATGTAAGATTAGCGACCGATTTGGGCCGTGAATATGGAATTCCAATGGAACTATCAAATTTGGTGGATCAGCGTCATGTTGAGGCTTTGCTTAGAGGTTGGGGTCCGGAAGACTCTGATGCGGTAGCCAAATTACAGGAAGAAAAGTCCGGAGTACAGCTTAGACTGCTTGATACACAATAGTAAATCCGGTTGCCCTCTGATCATGATCGGAGAACAAATTGGTGGTAATTATTTAATCAAGTGTAATTTCTCTTCTATTTACCCACTGGGTAAAAGTCCCAAGGATAGATGACCACTATCACTGGCCTTCGGATAGGGGATATATATGGATGTAGGTATTTTTACCATGTTTACTGTTCGTGAAGGCAGCAGTCAATTTGATGCCTTTGAAGAATGGTTTCGATTAATCCAGCAAGCGGAGTCTCAAGGTATAGATACTTTTTGGATTGGAGAATCCCACTTTAGGCCTGAAAGGGCGGTAATGGCTTCCCCTCTGATTGGAGCAAGTGCCGTCGCTGCCAGGACCGAGCGCATGAAAATTGGCCTGGCGGTGCAAGTTCTACCATTGGCGAATCCATTACGCATAGCCGAAGAGACAGCCATAGTGGATCATATCAGCAAAGGTAGGTTGATAGTAGGAGTCGGTCGGAGTTCCTTTCTCGAGTCTTATCAGGGCTACAATATCGATTATTCGGAGAGTCGAGAACGGTTTGCGGAATCACTGGATGTACTCTTGCAAGCTTGGGGTCAAGATACCTTTTCTTACCAGGGTGAATTTTATTCATACCATAACGTTCAGCTAGTTCCGAAAACCTATCAAGAACCCCACCCTCCCATCCGAATAGCTGTGGAGAGTAGGGATACATTCACTTTGGCAGGCAGGCTAGGGTTCCCCATTTTTATAAGGCACCAGATGTCAGTCCCTGAACTTCAACATTTATTATCAGAATATAGAGATGCGAGAGTTAACGCCGGTTTTCATGGTCCCAATGACGTGATACTGCAAATCGGCGGTTATGTAGCAAATACCTCTCAGGAAGCGATCGGGGATCCTGAGGAGAGCTCAATGCATAGAATTCGTGTTATCCAGGATAATCTAGATAAAGCTGCAGATCAAGAAACGTATGAACGCTTAAAAGCTTCTTCCAGTGTCACATATGATGATCTGTTGCAAAAAGTGGCTTTTGGGACACCACAAGCAGTGATTGAAAAAATAAAACAATATCAAAACGATTTAGGCATCACAGGAATCTCTTTTGACATAAATCCAGGGGGACAAATTCCTTTTTCGAAAGTCAGCAAATCTTTACAATTGTTGACCCAAAAAGTCATGCCGTTTTTAAAATAGCTTTGTTACCCCGGATTCTAACATTAAGATTTGAGGTTAGGAGAGTTAGACCGCGGATGTGTTTCTTTTCGCCCTGATGAGTAATATCGTTATGATTCCACACATAAATAAAGCTACACCTAAGAGTACTATTGCGGCCAACGAGCTGAGGAAATTCAATGCACTGTTCATCTCTGAAATCTGTTTCAGTGCTACCGCAACACTTCCGCTCAAAACAGTGACTCCGTATAGTATACGGATTCTAGCTGGATCAACGTATCTTGTTGCTGTTGTACCCAACTGAGAACCCGCGGATGCAGCACATAACATAATGACAGCCATTAACAAATCTACATGGTCACCTAAAGCATAGATAAAAGTACCAACTGATCCGGTAATTATTATCTGAAAAAGGTCAGTGCCGATAGCCACCGTGGTAGGAACGCCAAGGACAAACACAAGAAGTGGCATTAAAATGAATCCTCCGCCTGCTCCTAATAATCCCGCCAAAAATCCAACACCGAATCCTATAAAAATTGGCAAATAGACAGATATTTTGGTTATACCCGATGTGGGAAGCGAAACATAGGTTGGATAGGACCCGATTCCGGGTATGTTGATACTGTGTGGAGGCACTCGTAAGGTCTGAATCTTTTCGGTTATCCGGCGAGTGGAGACTGCGTCTCTAGATGTATCAGAGATACGTCGCGACTTGATGTAATCGTAGATTATGAATGTTCCAAGAGCGGTTAAGAAAACTACATATACATACCTAATCACCGGACCAGCTAATCCCATGGCTTCTAGACCGCTATTTAGGCGTTCGGCTAACAGTTCGCCTGGGATTGTTCCACAGACCATCAATAATCCTAATTTGAAATCGACATTGCCTAATCGTCTGTGTTTTAAGGTATTAATTATCGATGATCCCATTATTAATGTTAAACCAGTACCAACGGCGAATAAAGGTGGAACGCCAAAAACCAATAGCCCTCCCGTGATCAGAAAACCTCCGCCAACTCCAAAGAATCCACCTAAAGTACCTACCACTAATCCTAGTAGAACCAATAAGAAGGGATTGATAATTATTTCAGAGTTAGGGAAAAACAAATTTACGAACCATCATTATGGGAATTACGCCGATTGAAAGTTTTTACAATGCCTTTTAATGTTACTTCCCACAAAAAATGCAAAGAGAGTGCAGTGGTAGCAACGATAGCCATAACTGATAGAGACCAAACTATCGGATGGTAATTGTTTAATGAGTTTATTATTTGGAATATTTCTTGGGACATAGTTGTTAGAATTTAAGAATGTTGCGGGTATCTTGCATAGAGAGGTAGGATATTTAACTAGATACTGTAGTATCTAATGAAACTGTAGCATGATAACACGTCTTTAAGGATTTCATGCTGTTGGATATGCTATTAAACTAACTACGAATCGAGTGTAACTGATGAGAATGGGATTTTCGTTTAATTTGAATCAATCTTGTGGTGAGGCCCGTCTTGGTGAATTGGATACTCCACATGGGAAAGTAAACACTCCGGCCTTTATGCCAGTTGCTACTCAGGCTACCGTTAAAACCCTCACTCCAGAGGAAGTTAATGATTCCGGTGCGGAAATGATCCTGAGTAATGCTTACCATCTCTACCTTCGCCCAGGTGTTGGGACTGTCCAAAAGCTTGGTGGGCTTCATCAATTTATGAATTGGAACGGACCAATATTGACCGACAGTGGTGGGTTCCAAGCGTTTAGTATGGGATCTTTGGGTAAAGCTGATGAAGTCGGGATAAGATTTCGCTCTCATATCGACGGTAGTGAACATAGATTTACACCTGAGGTGGCGATTAAGAATCAAGAAGGTTTAGGCGCAGATATTATTATGTGCTTGGATCAATGCATAGCCTATGGCGAAACCAGAGACGCAGTGATAACAGCAATGAACAGAACTCACAGGTGGGCTCTGATCAGTCAACAAACCCATGAAAATAGTCAAGAATCGCATCCGCAAGCTCTTTTTGGGATTGTGCAAGGAGGTGTTTATGCAGATCTACGAACTGAGTCAGTGGCTGTTATATCTGAGATTCCATTTGATGGTTTTGCTATTGGGGGATTGGCAGTTGGGGAATCTAAGGCTCAAATGTATGAAATCGTCGAACTCGTAAGTACTTTGCTGCCGGCTGATAAACCGAGATATCTCATGGGAGTGGGTTCGCCAGAGGACTTGGTTGAGTCAGTCGCGAGGGGGGTTGATATGTTCGATTGCGTGCTGCCAACTAGGGTTGCGCGTAATGGAGCTTTATTTACTAAGTATGGTCGGGTTAATATTGGCAACCGGCGTTTCTCTGACCAAGCTGGCCCTTTAGAGGATGATTGTGATTGTTATGCTTGCCTTAACTATTCAGCTGCTTATCTTTGGCATTTGTTCAAATCCAAAGAGATACTGGGTCTACGATTGGCTACAGTTCACAATCTGAGGTTTTTGCAAAGATTGATGACACGGATGCGAATATCTATAGAACAAAACCAGTTTGCCACGTTCCGGGATGAATTTTGGGCCCAATATATCCCGACGGATGAAACGACTAGACAAGCACAACGTCAGAAATGGTTGAAGGCCCGAGGTGATTGACTAAACCTCTAGTTTACCCCGCCCTCCTGCCACAGCTGGAACTATACTGATTTCATCTCCAGAACTAGTTTGCGTATCTAGACCGTCAAGGAAACGGACATCTTCGCCGTTCACGTAGATATTAACGAAATACCGTAAATCGCCATTTTCGTCTATTAAACGCTCTTTGAATCCTGGGTAGTTTGTTTCTAATTCATCGATCATAATCGAGAGCGTAGATTCGTTCATTTCTAGTTTATCTAAGCCACCAGTCATTTTGCGCAGAGGGGTAGGAATACGGACCATGACACCCATTTGGAGAATTCCTCCTTAATATTACTAGAGACCCATTATATGGTATGTGCCTCTTACGGTGGGTAATTTAACCTTCTACAACATCTCCGGCTAACGGGTCAACTCGAACACCTCTGGAGCTAACCCATTGTAATCCACGTTCGATCTCTTCTTTCTCGCCGTCCAATTCCAATATAACCCACCCTATGTCTTCTTGGACTACGGCGCGGCGGATATTCGTGACTATGTGAAAACTATGACCCAACTGGTAGATAATAGGGTCTTTGACTTGGTTACCTTCAAATATAAATTTAACCCGTTGATGGTCCATGCTATTTACCTTTTGGCTAGGGACCTTTCGTGTAATGCTTCTTCAAAAGCACTGAGCATTGGCTTAATTGATAGTGGATTAACCACCTGTTCGACGGCCTCTTGGGTTTTGAGGCCATTACCCGTTATATAAGCAACTACTAGCTCATCTTTTTTAAGGGCTCCAGATTCCGCCAAGTGTTTAAGGCCTGAAATTACAACTCCACCTGCTGTTTCGGTAAAAATACCTTCGGTACCGGCTAATAGCTTGATCCCTTCGACTACTTGGTCCTCCGGTACCGATTGAGCACTTCCGCTAGACTCCTCTAGTACTTTAAGTGCGTATATTCCATCGGCCGGATTTCCTATGGCTAGGGATTTGGCGATGCTGTTTGGACGCACGGGCCGGACTTGAGTTAGCCCGTTCTCCCATGCAGTTGCGATAGGAGAACACCCGGCCGCCTGAGTCATGTGCATGCGAGTTTTAACAGCGGGATGGTGGGCTGTGTTTTGGTCTGCTCCAAAAGAAGAGGCTTCAATTCCATCTAGGAGGCCGAGGCAGGCCAGCTCATTGAACCCTTTCCATATTTTAGTAAACATAGCACCTGAGGCTGATGGGATGACTACGTGGTCCGGAAGTCTCCATCCTAACTGTTCTGCCACTTCATAGCCTAAGGTTTTGCTACCTTCAGCGTAGTAAGGTCGCATGTTTATATTAACGAAAGCCCAAGGATAGTTATCACCGACTTCACTGCAGAGGCGGTTTACTTCGTCATACGTGCCATCAACGGCTACTAATGTTGGACCGTATATAGCTGCTCCTATGACTTTTCCTTTCTCTAAATCTGCTGGTATAAACACGATAGCGTCGATTCCGGCTCGGGCTGCATGAGCGGCCACGCTACAAGCTAGGTTACCAGTAGAGGCGCATGCGATGGTTTCAAACCCAAACTCAACAGCTTTAGTTGCAGCCACAGATACAACTCTGTCCTTGAACGAGAATGACGGATTCACGCTATCATTCTTCAAATATAGATTATTCAACCCCAACTGCTTTCCTAAATTATCTGCTTTGAGTAACGGTGTATAACCTGCCATTATATCCACAGGATTCTCACTGTTTGCTGGCAATAAATCCGCGTATCTCCATATACTTAACGGCCCTTTCGAGATGCGGTCTCTACTGACAATTTCAGAGATTGTCGAATAATCGTATACTACTTCTAGTGGACCAAAGCAGAAGTCACAAACGTTAAGAGCTTCTGCTGGATATTCCCTCCCACACTCCCTGCATTTTAAACCGTTTAAGAAAGCCAATTTTTATTGTCCTCCGTAGTAATTCTAACCTGCAGAAAGGGATGCCTAGCTTGCAAATTGGTAAGGTACTAACAAAGCCAAATTTTGATGTCAAGCCAGTTATTTTTCTAAGGTGTGCTATCTTGTTGTTTCAAGCATACATGATAGCAGAAATATGAATATTATGGTTTGGTGATTTGCTTAGGCATACTGGCTATGGTAGGCTCCCAATACTAACCTCGAAAAGAATGCTCACGGAGGACTGTATGCGATTAGAGGGAAAAACAGCTCTGATTACTGGTGCTAGTCGTAATATTGGTAGAGAAATTGCTTTGACCTTCGCTCGGGAAGGTGCTGACTTAGTTTTAAATACACGTAACAGCCTCGCGGAATTGGAGGATGTGTCTTCAATATGTAGAGAGATGGGTGTTAATACTCATATAGCTATGGGAGATGTTTCTGATCCGGAACGGGTCGATCAAATGGTTGGTGAAGGGGTGGCGGCTTTAGGAAAAATAGATATCTTGGTTAATAATGTCGCCATACGCCCGCATAGGCCAATTCTTGATGTTTCAAATGAAGAGTGGCACCAAGTGTTCGGAACTAATTTATATTCAGCTTTTTATCTGATCAAAGCAGTATTACCCGGAATGATAGAGCGCAAGATTGGCAGTATTGTTGCTTTGGGAGGACAAGCCGCCATCACTGGTAGGCCTGAAACCGCCACGGTTACCTCAGCCAAATCTGGGTTGTTGGGACTTATCAGAGCTGTAGCTGCCGAAATGGCACCATTCAATATTCGGGCTAACATGGTTAATCCTGGATCGACTGACACAGAGCGGATGAATCCCACCTGGTACCCTGAATTTCAAAGCGTCGAAAGAGGGTCATCTGATCATCTAAAAAGTATCCCCATGAATAGGCAGGCCACTGTTGAAGATATTGCCAATGCATGTCTTTTTTATGCGTCTGATGAATCAGCATACATCACTGGTGATAGGATGAATGTAGTTGGTGGTCGGTATATAGTTTAATGAGATTCCCTTAGCATTTTGTTATAACCAGTAGATTGGGCAAATTATGTGTTAAATGTATCGGACTGGCTCTACACATAATTCTAATAGTCCCACTAATAGCCTCAATTAGCCATTAGATCTGAGATAATTTCCCGTAATGCGTTGGCTTGTATAGGTCCAATATACTTGCGGCTTAATTGGCCGTTCGGGTCCACAAAGTATTTTTCAGGGATTCCGCTGACTCCATATTCTATTCCTATTTTGCCGCCCACATCGATACCATTAGGATACGCTGGATCAAATTCCTGCAGGTGGTCCAAAGCAGCCTGTTGATGGTCCCATATATTAATTCCTACAAATTCAATGGGTTGATTGGCATATTCTAAATATGTCTCTGCCAAAATATTTGCTTCGTGTCGACAAGGAGCACACCACGATGCCCAGAAATCGATCAATACCACCTTCCCTTGTAAATCGGACAACGATAAAGCCTCGCCGTTACTTAGCGTTATTTTAAACTCTCGAGCGGGAGTAGATTCAATATCTATTTTGCCGGAGCCAGTATTAACGCCTATCCCTGTAGGGCTGCCATCACTGGAGAGGGATGCCCAGGCGAGAATAGCTATAAATCCAACCACTGGGAAAATGGTTGTTAAGAATAGCCATCCCCGCTTGCTCATTTGCTTCGTTCTCCTGTGGGTTCATTGAAATCGCTGTTTCTAGGAATTGGAACTGGATGGAGACTCGCGTCTATTGTTAACACCTCATCAATGAGAACTGATCGAGTCTCCAAGTATGTGGTTTGGCTTAGTAAGCCCTTTGCATGACGATCGTCTAATAAAGCTATCTCGTATATAAGCCGATCTCTGTCAGCTGAAGAATGTAAAAGAAGCTCAGCTTTAGATGTTGTAGTGGGTAATGGATCGTGATTTCTTAAACTCAAAACTATACTCCATATTAGTAGCAAAATAAGGAGAGCCCCCATACCCACTGGTATTGCGAGGAGCCAAATGTCTGGGTTGGTCATTTCTGATATTAGGCGATCGAGCAGACTAGGTTTGGGCAAGTTAGACAAGCTCACGGTTGGGCCTTGTCCCGGCGTTAAATCTCTAACTTCCCAAATACGGTATGATTCGTTGGAGACACTGGGAGAGGTGGTAGAGTTTATCAATCCAACCTGGATTTCACCGAGGCTTTGCGGTATTAAGACTTGGAATACATCCGCACCTTGAAGCACACTATGTTTGTAAGTCAGATCAGTTCCTTGGTATCTAAACTCATAGGAGAAACTGATGTCATGAGTTCCGGGCATTATTGGTGCTGCTATGGCAAATCCACTGCCGACAGGAATTATTTGACTTCCGACTAAACTAGATTGTACATCTAGGTTATGGGCATCCGGGGGTAGAGAGAATCTTAGGAAGCTAAACCTGCCTGGACCAACGTTTTCCAGATCTGGCAAGACGGTAAGATCGGTGTCGTTAGTAAGGCTAATAAAAGTGGCCGCCGTAGCTAATTGTTTCCGGGGATCTACATTGACTAATACCAAGGCATGGTGTTTTATCCGGATTATTGAGATGTCTTGGGTGTTCTCATAAACCGATAATTTTATCTTGTTTCCCAATGAAGAGGGTTCAATGGTTGTATTATAGCTCGTGCCACCATAATCAGCAGTTACGAAATAAGTTCCATTATTGAAAAGCAATACATCCTTAAATTGGAACTCTCCCTTGCTGTTAGTCGTGGTTTCAAGAGTTGCAAATTGACCAGAATCTTGATCCAACACGTGAAGCATGATCGCTAATTCCGAGTTGATGCTTGCACCTAGAGTCTCATTTACTACCTGTCCTATGACAGTACGTTTTTCCTGGGCATCCAGCGTAGAACTGATTAGAATGAATAGCAAGCAGGGAGCCATACAGAAAATCGAGATCAATTTACAATAGTGTTTCATATCTTTGGATCAGCTGTTTCGTCTGATAGCAAGCCTCGAGCCAACATGATCTCGTGTTCTAAGAGATTGGAGTTAAATTCGCTTGATTCGCCAAAATTTTCTAGATTGGAGCTCTTCAGTGATTTGCTTCTTAGTAGGTTTGCGGCCTGAAACCGATAATGATTTAGTTGTTCCATGAAATCTTGTTCAGTGATTCTGTTTAATTGGTGCTCTAATTGTAAGGTTTTAATAGCTTCATATATTGCTTTGAGGTCGAATTCCAAATCAGTTTCAGAATGTGTTTCGGAGTGGGCAATAAACTGTTTGTACTTAAAAAAGGGATACACTAGGATACTTGTTGAGAAGATCCCTAGAGTGATTCCAACCATAATTGAAATTAATTCCACAATGATCCCCCTGGTGGACTCCAATATTGACGAGTCCACCGGTACTGGATGCCCGGGTTTTCTAGTCTGATTGGTTAGCCTCCATGGAATTTTGGCGAATTTGTTGGGGCCAAAGAGCTATTACCGTGCCTACAATCATTATTGGACCTCCAACCCACATCCACCACATCAGAGGATTAATCAATATACGAAACCCGACAGATCCATCAGGCAGATTTTCGCTCGGAACAATATAAAGATCTTCTACAGGGGTAGACCGAATCCCCGCAAGGGTGGATGCCATATTAAAGGATGGATAAAAAGATCGTTGGGCGGTCATTGTCGTCAAATATTCGCCGTTCCGATCAACGTTTATTGCGGAGATGAATTCCGTTCGATCTGATTGCACTATCGGAGTGGTTTCTATATATGTGATTTTATAATCAGCTATATCATAGGTTTCGCCAGGCGCAAGAACTACATCACGCTGTAATCCGAAAAAGGAAGAGCCGATCACTCCAAAAGCCACCATTACAACTGCTAAATGTACTATATAACCGCCGTACCTAGGTCTATTAGCCAAAATTAGTTTCAAGAAAGCTATAGGATAGATTTCCTTTGAAGAACGATTGCGGGCCCTCGTTCCCCTGACCCACTCAGTTAGGATACCTGTGAAAACAGTGGCACATAATCCGAATCCTATCAATGGTAAAGCTTTATGTATTCCGAAGAGCATCAAAACGGTTATAACGATGATTCCAGCCATGGCAGGTAAGAGTAGAGCTCTTTTAATGCTAGCCAAATTAGCTTGCCTCCATGGTATTAGAGGACCGATGCCCATAAGAAGTATTAAGAGCAGCATTAGTGGCCCATTTACCTGATCATAGAAGGGCCTAGCTACGGTGATTTCCTCTCCAGCCCCAAGTTTAGAAATTAGAGGGTAGACCGTACCCCATAGGGTTACGAAGGCTATTCCCAAGAATAACAAATTGTTCATCAAAAACGCAGCCTCGCGGGAAAGCATTGAGTCTAGTGATTGTGCGCTTTTTAGTGAATTAAAACGCCAGAAAAAAATTAGAAATGGAATCAAGATACCGACAGCTAGAAAAGATAAAAACACTAACCCAAGATCCGAGGCTCCGAAAGAATGAACTGAAGGGACTGGTCCTCCCCTATTCATGAACATGCCATACAGTGCTAAGGCGAAAGCGACGTTGATTAAAACTATATTCCACATCCGGAACATTCCGCGACGTTTTTGCACCATGATGGAATGAATAAAAGCAGTTAAAGCTAGCCAAGGCATAAAAGCCGCATTTTCGACTGGATCCCAGAACCAGAACCCTCCCCATCCTAGTATTGTGTAAGCCCACCAAGATCCCAACAATAAACCGCTGGCTAAAAGCACCCAAGATATAATTCCCCAAGTCCGTCCTGCATCTACCCATTCGTCATTATTCTGTTTCCCCAACAATGATGCCATGGCGAAAGAAAAGGGTATGGTTAACCCTATCAGACCTGACATAAGGGCGGGGGGGTGAAAAAACATTCCAAAATGGGTTAGTAAAGGGTTAATACCCTCGCCGTCGGAAGGTGTTAATGGCAAAGTATCAAAGGGGTTCGCCATAAAAATCATGACGGCCAAAAAAAAGGTCTCCACCACCATTAATGTGGCTACGGTATAGGCTAAAGTTTCCTTGCATCTTACGGGTGCTAACCATATAGCTATGGAAGATAATAACGCAAGGGCCATTGCTATAAATAATAGAGATCCTTCGTTTCCCGCATAGAATGCTACCCAGGTGTATATATTTGGCATAGCGAGATTGCTATGGGCCGCCACATAGGCAATTTGAAAATCTCGATTAATGAAAGCTGTTACTAAGCTGATGGTAGTTACAAACAACACAAGTAACAAAACGTAGACTGCTCTACGTGCACTTTCCTCTAGAGCCGAGATCTTGATAGATTTCCCGAGCACAGAGCCAATTACGGAATACGAGGATAAAACTAAAGCTATACAAAGACCGATGGCGCCCAAATTAGCCATCGTCACTCGGACCTCCAGGTAAATTCTCGGCGTGGTTACTCTCTGCTAATCCTAAATCAGAGTCTACTAGTTCTAGGAAAGGTTGTAATTCCGAATCAATTTCATTTGTGGGTAATGTAGCTGAGATAATTGGTTTACCCGTCATGGACCTCAGAACGAAGATACTAGCTACCAAAGCACCTGTAAGTACAGCGATAGGAAAAATCCAAGCTATTAAATTGAACCCGGATTTCGGAGGAGCACCTATGATAGCTTGCCCGTAACGGTCTGCGAAAAAGGCCAATATTTCTGCTTCAGTAGCACCCATGGCAAGCTGCTCGCGAACAACTTGCCGCATTTGTTTGGCGATAGGCACCTGGGCCTGATCAATGGTTTCTGCAGGGCATACTGGGCACATTATTTGTTGGTCAATAGATTGAGCATGAGACTCATCGTAATCCAAGATATCAGTATCATTCACTGTGGTTTCGGGAGTTTGAGCCAGCACCGATGGGTTATGGAGACCGATAACTATGATACAAATCATAGCTATTAGAGAATGGCGCGTTCGGATTACATTTTTCACATCAAGTTCATTGGTTAGATTTGACTAGCTGATACGGCTAATTGATGGCCTGCCGTCTAAGTTCAGTTTCTTTAATTACACCTTTCCGGGTCATTACCTTGGATGCAATTTACCACGTAATCCGTAACGAGATCCATTTCGTCATTGTTAAGTAGTTTCGAGAAATTAGGCATTACAGCCACACCGGATTTTAACAACCCTTTGATGCCGGTTGGCCCTAAAGCTTTGGCTTGATCAGCGGTTAGATCGGGAGTCATGGCGGGTTGGTACCCGTATTCTTGTATCATTTTGTTAAGTACAGGGCCATCTCCCATAGCGGTGTCTCCGTGGCACATGGCGCAGTTCACTTCATATAAATGCTCCCCGCTATTGGCAAATGAAGTCGCTTGAGGGGGTGGATAGTACGCTACTGCGGTGTCAGGAACTGACAATCTGGGTGGTTCATGAGATTTGTAGAATGGCTGATAATGCATTTCGTAGAAGATATCCACCGGGTATGATCCTTGGGAACACCCAACGAGAGTTGTTACTGTTAGTAGCACCACAAGTGGTGTTAGAAATCTAGCCGCTTTGCATCGGAATGCGTTGGGCTTCGGGGACGGTATATGAAGGAATTTGCTTATCATTGTTCTACCTAGCTTAAGTCTCCCCTTTTACTTCGATAGCTCCTGATCTGTTCATAAGGTCTTCGACTTGACCGTGCTGGCTCTCGTCAGTATTGACTAAGACACCGATAAATCCCTCTGTGATTCGGTTATCGTAGAGCCCGAGTTTAGGTTTGGGGAGCCGAGATTCAAAAATAATTCCAAGGCAGGTGAATAATATAGCGCCGAGCATGGTACCTTCGTAGCAGATTACTGCCATAGGAGGAAGTGATAGTATAGGTTTCCCACCTGTGACCATGGGGTAGGCTATTTGTGTCATGGACGTAATCATGATTCCAGATGTCAGACCCAATATCGCCCCAATAAATGGGAATAGGTAAAGACGATGCTTTTCTTCACGTTCGCCAAACGCCCCTTCAGGGTAGGGGGCATCAGTCAGAAAATCGTAGTCATTCTCTGATATACCAGCTCCCTTTAAAGCGTCACCGGCATCTGCGGCGGAATTTGCGTTGTTGAATAATCCTAATAATGGACGTTTTGCCATAATGTTACCTCTTCACGCAACTCAACTAGTAAGACATTTTTGTTGAGCTTGAGGAATTAATCCTCCCTGTAGGTTGCGGGCACCACCCTTCGCCCGATTTGTATTTCTGTTTTCAATATTTCCCCTTCTTTTATGTCGTACAGCGGTATTAAGGGAAATACCCTGCTGAACAGTAACATCAACATTGTTACCAACGCGAATGTGGCTGTTACTATGATAATTTCGGGAATACTTGGGGAATACATATTCCAAGTAAAAGTGAATACCTGCCTATTTGCTAGACCTGGTACGATGATTAAGAAACGTTCAAGCCACATACCTATGTTGACCGATATGCATGCGATCGACATGATCCACAGATTACGACGAGCACTCCTACTTAGCCAGAGTGCTACCGGTATAAAATAAGTAGTGACAACGAATATAAAGGTCCAAGCGCTAATAGGCCATATGGTGAATTGTAGAGCCCTGACGGCAATTTCATCTGCTTCCCTACCATAGATTCCAAATATTACTTCCATCACGAAGAAATAGAACCACCCGGTAGCAACTACCACTAGCAATCTTCCCAGAGCGTCGATATGTTCGTGCCTGATGTAGGCTTGCCAACCATACGCCCATCGGAGCAATATTAAAACGAACGCGACTGCAGAAACTCCGGAGTGAACCGCTCCAACCACAAAATAGGGTGCAAATATAGTAGAGTGCCAAGATTTTACTGCAACGGCCATTCCGAAGTCCCATGAAACTATACTGTGCACCGACACGAATACAGGTAGTATCAAAGCGGATAATAATACCCCTGCGATTACCTGAAGCTTCCATTGTCTGGGATTTCCTTGCCATCCGAGAGATAGTAAAGAATAAATTTGATGAGATATACCGGTTGTACGATCTCGCAGTACAGCGAAGTCAGGGACGAGAGCAATCACGACGAATAGAGTACTGGAGGTTAGATAAGTCAAGATTGCGCTCGGGTCCCAAATTAGCGGTGTCCTCACATTTGGCCATATGCCTCTAGCAAAGTCATAAGGGAAAGCCCAGTACAAGATTCTCCATGGTCGGCCCGTGTGAATAATAGGCATCGTCATGGCAGTCATTAACGAGAAGATAGTAAGAACTTCTGCTGCCCGTGTGGCAGGTCTTCTCCATTCGGCCTTCGCAAGCCTAAGAATGGCGGATAACATGACGCCGGCGTGGCTGATACCGATCCAAAAAACGAAATTAGTGATGAAGAAGCCCCATACGACGGGTCTGTTGAGATTAGTAATACCCAATCCCCGATTTATCATATATCCAACCGTGACGGCCGCGATTAATAATATTACCGCACAGACAGCAATAGCTGGCCAAAACCATTTAGGCGTTTCAAGTATGGGCCGAAGTAGATCTCTATTGACTTCGGTTGGTGTTAGGGGTCTACCTTCCTGCATGGAGGCTCCTATAAATTGATACTAGATGACTATTATAGTTATGTAATGTTACCCGATTACTCTGGTTTCGCTACCACTAAATATTCTCCCCTAAAGAGCTTATCCATCTTTTGGTACATCGATCCTTCTTTTATCTCCCAGATGGACATAACTGGCAATAATTTAATGCTAATTAAATAGACCAATAATGGAACGCCGATTAGCCCTAAGACCATGAAGACATCCCAGATATCAGGGAATACTGGAGGTGGCACTTTGGATAAGGCCAGGGCATATATATCTCCAGCATTGAACGAGCCCACAAAGATCCTGATACTGAATAAGAATCCGCCGACCAGAGCTGATAGCCCTGCAAGAGCGGGCCCCCAAGCTGTTTTCCGAATAGGATTCCAAACCATTAAGGCGAAGGGGAAAAAGAAACTGAATAAAACGTTTGTCCAGAAAATTACAGAGTAACTTTCAAACATCAGGTACCTGAGGATACTTGACTCTACCTCTAATCTGCCGTACCAGAAGGTCATAAAAAATGCGAAGAGGTGGTATGTCCATAGTAAACTGAGCCCCAACATTATTTTGCTTGCAGACCAGAAGAGGGACATCCCGATGTATTCTCTATACCCTCCCCACTTCCTAAGCACAAACAAAATTATCAACAAAAGTCCCAAAGTGTTTTGGAAAGCTATGATTGTATATAGCGGGGGTAGGATGGAATCCTTCCACCCGGCTATCAGACTCATCGCGTAATCAGAAACTATTACGAAGTGGACGAATACTACTAGCATGAAGTAGAACCCACCTAGCAGACATAGCCCGGTTTTTTGCTGAATCCATTGTCGTTTGGTTCCATACCAACGCCCTGATAAAGCACTGTAGAGTGCTCTGCGGAATCCACTTACCGCATGCTTAGATTGGGCTAGGTCAGGCATTAGGGATAACCACAGAATGCCAAGGCTAGTTATCGCTAGGCCGGCTAAACTCAAAATATTCCATAATCCAGGTGCTCCTACAGGGACTCCCGATGAGCCAAGCCAAATAGCTCGCCTCGCGGCTAATTCTCCATGGGCGCCAGGCACGAAATCTGGATTAGCAATTGACGGCAATACAATTACCATAGGTATAAACAGCAATATATTGAATACCCCGACTATGGCGAATAGCTCGGATACTCTGGAAAGGGGACGGCGCCAATGGCTTTTGGTGAACCGGAATGCAACTGCTACCAATGGTGCAGAACTGGTAATCATGAATACAAAGGAGAAAGCCGCCATATAATAGCCCCAAGCGCTATAGTCACTTAACCCTTGCCCGGTTAAGCGAATCACAAAACCTATAATACCTAGAGCCACGAGGGTGAGTGATATGAGAAGCAAAGCCACGAATACTTTGCTTTTCTTGGTGGTCCTTTCCATCACTTCGTTAGCGACCTGATTGGATTGAGGAAACACCCATGTATCTGCTGGGAAATGACTTGTCGAATGCTCTGCCATCTTATCAGTTCTCACCCAAAGGGTATTGATCTATCTTTTTCAAGTAGATGACGTTTGGCTTGGTTCCTAGTTCTTCAAGAAGAAGATAGCTTCTGGTAGTTCTATCATGTTCATGATGAATGTCATGTGCATTAACGTCGTCAAAGTACGGCCCGATTTTCGCTGATTTGTCCATCTGATCACCGAAAGTTAGCGCATTTGTTGGACAGGCTTGCGCACATGCAGGCATAAAATTTCTTTCGGCCATGTTTTGGTCATTTAAGCGGCCACCTTCGGTCCGTTCGACTTTGAGCTCACCACGCCGTAGCCGTTGCACGCAAAAGGTGCATTTTTCCGTAATGCCTCGCGAGCGGGCAGTTACGTCAGGGTTAAGATAATTTTCAAAGCTAGCTGGCCATGTTGGATGCCAGAAATTAAAGAAACGTACTTGATAAGGGCAGTTATTTATGCAGTATCTAGCACCTATGCAACGATTGTAGATCTGAACATTTAGTCCTTCGTCACTTTGATAAGTAGCGTATACCGGACAAACAGGCTCACAGGGTGCATTCGAGCAATGTTGGCACATTATGGGAATAAACCGAGCTTTGACATTGGGATATTCACCTTCCCAATAGCGCTCGATTCGTATCCATTCGAAAGCCCGTTTTTGCAAAAAGGCAGCTTTATCATTAATGGGGAGGTTATTCTCTGCTTGACAGGCAACAACACATGCCTGGCAACCTGTACAACGGTCTAGGTCTACCACCATTCCCCATTTGTGATCTACTCTACTACTTACCATAAAAAATCCTAATTAATCAATTGAATCCGTTACTAATGACTTCCTGGGGTTACAGTTTTGATTACTTCTTCACCGGGGTTGTTCAATATTTCGTTTCCGATTTCGCGGGCGCCAAATTCACCCTCAAATTTTGATATCTTAAGGCTTTCACCCGTCGGAGTAACGGTTACGTGATTCGCGGCCCATGCGAGGGCATCGGCCTCATTCGTGCGGGAGGAATCTAGGATACTAAGGATATTGGAATTTTCTCGCTTATCGCCATTCACGGCATATTCGGACCCGTTCTCATGGCCTTGCCCAATCGGCACGGTTACGACGGTCGGCGGTAGTGCAGGATTAGGATAAAGAAGTGCTTGAACTGAAGACCCATTGGTTTCAATACGTACTACGTCGCCCTCTCTTAGCCCTAATTCATTAGCTCGACTGGCATTCATTTCTATCCACGTCTGCCAGGTAACTGTTGTAATTGGGTCTGGAGTTGACTGGCTCCAAGGAAGATGGCTGTTCCTTCCGTCGAGTAAAGTATTATGTGCGAAGGGTATTAGGTAAAATTGGCCCCTACCTAAGTCAGGTGGCAGAGCGACTTTAGTTTTGATCGTAGCAAATATTCCACGTGGAGCAGTGGCATTAGGGCCGGTTTGAGTGTCATCCCACCACCCTCCTTTTTGTAGGAGATTGGTCCAGAATTCCCGTTCATCGGCGGCTTTGATAGAACCCCTATTTAATGAGTAAAGTTTGTCGGCGCCTTCTTTGACGGCTTCTTTGACGCTGTTCCACGGTAGCTGGTCGTCTTTACCGAGTTCTTGAGCTGTACTGAGGAGTATATCTCCAAAGCTCCGAGGGTCTACGTTGCTCATAGGATTAACGATTGGCTGCTGGAACCCGACTACTTGATATCCCGGGCCTGGGGTCGGGATATCAGCCCCCCACTCTTCTAAGTACACTCTGTCGGGTAAAATAAGGTCTGCTAGAGAGCTGGTTTCATCTAAGAAAGATGAGAAGCTTATTGAGAAGACGCCAGAGGTCTCTATTGCTTGTTTCAGTCCGAGGGAAGTTGGGAGTCCGAAGACAGGATCTACTTGGTGGACGATGAGAGTCTTAATCCGCTCCTGTTGGATGTCAGCAATCAATCCCTGCCAATCTTTGATGGAGGCATCTGTCTGGTTGCTGGCCCATTCTATTAGCGGGCTTTCGGGGTTGAAATGAAGCCCTCCGGTAGTCCCAACGCTACCTACTAAGTGATTCAGTGCGTATATGGCTTGCATGTTAAACAAACCGTTATCCTGAGCCTCCGCAGAGCCTCCACCTATCGCAAGACTTGGCCCATGACCCGCAAAATCTCTCGCGAGGTGGCGGATAAATTCGGCAGCAGACTTCCCGTGCAATATCCCTTCTGGCAGGCCAATTTGTGGTCCAATTATTTCTGGGTCAAATTCAGACAAGTAGCTATCTGTCTCTTCGCCGAAGAGTAAGGTCAGATCCACTCCGTTGGCTTGCAGTCCTTCGTTTGCTATCACATTAGCCAATGATAATGCGAGATGGCCTTCCATACCCGGTATAATCGGAATCCATTTATCAGCACTTGCTGCTGTCATAGAGAATCTAGAATCGATTTGCGTAATAGTTCCTCTACCTTTTCCAATGGATGGATCTCTGAGGTCTCCAAACCCGGAAGACCATCGCGTTGGGGAAACCCAGGTAGAAAGAAAATCGGCTCCAAATGATAGCAGATAATTGGCGTTGCCAATATCTAAGTCAGGTAAAGAATCCTGTCCGAAGACAGCCTTCATCGTTTCAAGCAGAGTTGCGTTACTCAAAGGTTCAAAATTTAGGCGGCGCCCATTAAATGCACTACAGAACTTATCAGTAATGGATCCCACCGGACCGTTTATAGGGGGGGTCACCATGGTGAGTCCTTCTCCATTTGAACGTAGTTGATTCTGGAGAGTGTCTAAGGCAACATCCCAACTAACAGGTTGTAATGTCCCATTGATTCTTTGGAGCGGACCGGAAAGCCTGTCAGGATGGTATAAAGCCTGTAATCCAGCATCACACCGGGCACTTTGTTTGCCGGCATTTGTTGGGTAATTGGGGTTGCCCTGGACTTTTTTCGCTCTACCTTCAATAACTCGAACTAAGACACCTTCGCTGGAGGGGCAATGTCTACATAGAGTGGCATACCAGTTGTCCTGCCCTTTAACCAGGTCTTCGGGTTGCAACACCGGACTTTGGATTTTTAGGTCATCTCCGAAAGCGTCGCATGCAACGGCACCTACTGCAGAGATGCTAGCCCAAGCTAAAAATTTACGACGTGTCAACTTCATAAAAGGAATTCCTTACCAATTCACTTGTGGCAGATTGTACAATCTGTTCCAACGTTATTTTGCTTGTGGCAGTCCAAACAGGTTCCCATTTTTAGTGATTGCCCTTTTTGTGGTTGTACTTCAGTCATACTAGCTACATCACCGTGACAAACCGAACAAGCCTGATCGACAGCCATAGGTAGTTGATAAGTACCACCGTCTCCTAGTGGTATTGATACAGTTCTAGATTCGCCTTGAGTCAGAAATCTGATGTGTGCTTCATGGACGAACCGCACGTGGTCCGGGAGCCGATGGACGCGTTCCCAGTCGATTGGATTTTTATCATGGAATCGATCTACCATCTTTTGGATTTCATCTAAATTAACTTGAGTGTTTCCAACTAGGTTTTCAGGATTTATTTGTTTATGGCAGAAAACACAGTTCTCGACTGCGGGTACAGTGGCGGAGGCCCCCTTTGTTACATTTCTGTGACAGAATTCACATTGTATGCCTGCGCCTCCTTCCTCCACGGCACCGGCGTGTACGGTATGTGGAAAGGCTATGGGTTGAGGAGGGGCGTTTCCTAGTCCAAATGGCGGATTTGAGAACCACGAAATCATCAAGATGGCCACGATGAAGCCAATAATCCCGGTGACGACTATTCCTACTAAGACAAACGGTATGATATTAGCCGATGGCTTCATTAAGTCAGGGCCCCTGATAGTTCATATGTGTTTAAATTTAGATATGCCATGATCAAATACCAAGTATCAGGATGATAACTCATTACATCCACATTTGCCCCCAAATAGCCCGAAGAATGTCAGGGTACTGGATAATTACTAAAGCCATCAAGACTGCTGCGCCCGCCAAAGCTATCAGCCCAACAATTGTTAAAGGGATTCTCAGCATTGATAATTTTTGGGGGTATAGCCCAGTATCTACACCTGATGGTATGAAAGCATGAGCGAACATCATGCTAAAGGCAAATATAATGACTAACGGGAAGAATATCCAGAGAAGGGTCAATATGTTGCTCAGATTGGCCCAGTCTACACTTCCTAGTCCTGATGGATCAGCTAAAGGCATAGTATATTGCTTCGCTTCTACCTTAAGATATAAGGACACGGTGAAAAAACCTAGTGAAAATTATCACAGGGCCTAATTAGTGTCAAGGGGATTTGAATGCGATATAAATCTGGAATATTTGTCAGGGTAGCCTAATTTCGAGTATAGGATATAACCTGAGAACGGAATTCATCCTTTGTAAGAAATTACTTTACTCAGAATGCCATGGTTTGCGATCAAAAAGTCATACCTATATAATTGCCATCATAATGGTTTCTTCTCTTAAAGTTATGGTGGCATTATGACACAATCCAATTCAACATCTGGGAATTCCGATGGATCCAATAAGGTGATCAAGGATGATCTGTCATTGGGGTTGCCAGAGGGCCTCACTACCAGTGATTTAGTTGACTGCTATCGTCAGATGTCCTTGGTTCGTAAAACGGATGAACGGATCTGGATGATGAACAGGCAGGGCAAAGTTCCCATAGCTGCTTCTTGTCAGGGGCACGAGGCGACTCAGTTGGGTAGTTTGCTCGCAGCCAAAAAAGACGGCCGATGTTTTCTATTTCCGTATTACCGTGATTTGGCTGTGAAAATGGCAGCTGGTCTCTCAGCTACACAGGTAATGCTTTCGTTCATGGGGAAGGAAGGGGATCCTTACAGCGGTGCAAGACAATTCCCTCTGCAAGGAGCCGATCTCAAAAACGGAATTATCCAGATTTCGAACGTGGTCGCAGCAGGAGTTACTCAAGGCGTTGGGTATGCTATGGGGTGCCGCATGTCTGACGATGATACTGTCGTACTAGTATATTTGGGGGATGGAGCAACCAGTCAAGGTGAAACGCATGAAGCTATGAATTTCGCGGGCGTGCATCGTCTTCCTGTTGTCTTCATATGTGAAAACAATCGTTACGCAATTTCTGTTCCACAACATCAACAAATGGCAATTGAAGATGTCGCTAGCCGAGCTGAGGGTTATGGATTCAGAGGTTTGGTTATAGACGGAATGGATCTCTTGGCTAGTTATCAAGCGACCCACGAAGGTATCGAACACGCAAGATCTCAGGGCCCCGTCCTTTTGGAGATGAAATTGGAACGATTGATGCCCCATACCAGTGATGATGATGATACGCGCTACCGAGGAAAGGATGAATTAGCTGAGGCTAGGTTACGGGACCCGCTGGTTACTTTCCCTGAATTTTTGAAGAGACAAGGTTTCGTTAGCGATCAAGAGATAGACCAAATTAATAACGAAGCACAGATATTAGTAAACGATGCTACGGATTTCGCCGAGTCTGCTCCATCTCCAGATCCGTCGGGAATGTTGGATTTCGTCTATGCTCCTTGATGTAAGATTAAATAAAATGTTGATCTGTACCGGTAAATCAGAATTTAGGTATCATATGATTTGGATACTAAATCCATTTTGGATTGGTAATTAGATATGCCTGTAAAAAGCGTAATTGAAGCTGTCAGAGAAGCGATGCAAGAGGAAATGCGTCGAGACGACAGAGTGTTTGTTATGGGTGAAGATGTGGGCCAACGTGGAGGTGTGTTTCTTGCTACTCAAGGGTTTCTTGAGGAGTTTGGGAGTAGTCGTATCATGGATACTCCCCTTGCTGAGGCATCGATAATGGGAATAGCGGTAGGTGCCGCATTTAGAGGTTTAAGACCAATCCCAGAGGTTGAATTTGCAGACTTTGTTTGGCCTACTGTGAACCAATTAATCGGTGAGGCTGCGCGGGTATATTATGGCACGAATGGAGCTTTACCCGTTCCCATGGTGGTTAGAATTCCATATGGTGGAGGTATTAGAGGTGGTCTCTACCATTCTCAGAATGTAGAGGCCTACTTTTGTCATACCCCCGGTCTCAAAGTCATAGCTCCTTCCAATCCCTACGATGCGAAAGGATTACTGAAATCGGCCATTAGGGATAATAACCCGGTGGTGTTTTTAGAGCACAAAAAGACATACCGATTGGTTCGTGGAGAAGTTCCCGATAGAGAATACCTAGTGCCTATTGGGAAAGCGGATGTTAAAAGACTTGGAACTAATGTTACTGTGGTTAGCTATGGTTTGATGGTTCATTACTGTTTAGAAGCAGCAGAGGTACTGGAGACGGAAGGTATTTCAGTTGAAGTAATTGATCTACGGACCTTAAAGCCCTTGGATAGCGAAACGATACTCGAATCTGTGAAAAAGACCGCAAAATTATTGGTTGTTCATGAGGCGAATCTCACCTGCGGTGTTGGGGCGGAAGTGGCAGCATTGGTAGCAGATAGGGCGTTTGAATACCTTGATGGTCCTATAACACGTCTTTGCGGAGAAGATATACCGGCAATGCCATTTGCCATTACTTTAGAAGAAGCTTATATGCCTAACACAGAGAAAGTATCAGAGGCGTTGCGAACTTTAGTGGCTTATTAAGTCGATTAACTAAACAGGGTTTTTCTAAACCTTAATAATTAACTGTTATCTTTAGGATGGTGTAGATTGCCTGAAATAGTTGAACTGCCCCATGTTGGCGAATCGGTCGTTGAAGGCACTATTGGTAAATGGCTGAAACAGCCGGGAGACCAAGTTGAGCGTTATGAACCTCTGGTAGAAGTAGTTACTGATAAAGTAACTATGGAAATACCTTCCCCTGTAAGTGGCTCTTTAAGTAGGATTTTAGCTGAAGAAGGCGAAACCGTTCCGATGGGTGCACCTTTAGCAGAAATTGAAACTTCAGACTCAGCTCGCTCGGATACACAGGAAAGCTTCTCCCAAGATTCAATTAGCACTACAGGGTTTCTTATAAGTGATGGAAAACCAGTTGGACCTACTGGAGGAGGAGGATCTGAAGATGAGTCAGCTGCAGTATCTACAGAAGAAGCAAGAGAATCCCCCAGAGTGTCTCCTGCTGTCCGGCGACTGGCCCGGGAAAAGAATTTAGATATTTCAAGGGTAGCTGGAACAGGTGCTAATGGACGTATCACTCGGCAAGATGTTTTGAACCAGATTATGCAAATTGAAGAGCATGATTCCCGAAATTCCCCCATTAATTCAACCAATTCCCCTGCTGTTTCCAATAACGATGTTACAAATGGTGCGGCAGACGAGCACAGGCAACTGACTCCTGTACGGAAACAAATAGCAGAGGCGATGGTTAAGAGTGTCAGTCAGATTCCCCACGCCTGGAGTATTGTTGAAGTAGATGTCTCGGGATTAGTAGCCAGGCGCGGGGAGCTTCGGTCTGAGTTTGACAAACAAAACGGAGTCGAACTCACTTATTTGCCATTTTTTATGAAAGTTGTTGCGGAATCATTACGGGAAAATCCCACTCTAAATGCCAGCTGGGGAGAGGACAAAATCGTAATCAAACACCGGGTTAACCTCGGGATAGCTGTTGCTGGTCCTAATGGGTTAGTAGTACCTGTAGTTCATGACGCGGATCGTCTAAGTATCTCGGGTCTGGCATTAGCCTTAAATGATTTAACCCACCGTACTAGGCAGAACAAGCTTCGAATTGACGATGTTCAAGATGGGACTTTCACTCTCAATAATACTGGGGCGTTGGGTTCCATTGCCTCTCAGCCAATCATCAATTATCCACAGGCAGCCATCTTAACGACAGAAGTAATACAGAAACGTCCGGTTGTTATAAATGACGGCATTGCAGTGAGATCGATGGTAAATTTATGTATGTCTTTTGATCACCGCATTAATGACGGTGCTGAGGCGAGTGCTTTTTTAAGGGCGGTTAAAGATCGATTAGAAAGGATCGGACCGGATACTGGTATTCACTAACCATTGTGTCGAATTTGTCTATTTGTCAAATAGCTCTATTAGGTACCATTGACTATCGCCGAGCAGTAGAATGGCAAAAACGGCTGGTTAGTGATGTGCAAACTGGCTCGCGTCCAAATATGCTCTTATTACTCGAGCATCCTCATGTCTATACGATTGGCAGACTAGGTAAAGCAGAGCACTTGCCTTTAACGCAGGATTTCTTTAGACAACATTCGGTACCCATCGTAGAAACAGACCGAGGCGGCCAAGTCACATATCACGGCCCTGGGCAAATAGTGGCTTACCCCATAATAGATCTAAAGCCATGGGGTGGTCCATTGAAATATGTTAGGGCTCTCGAACAGGTAATTATTGCGACTTTAGGTGATTTAGGCATCGAGGCCCGGATCATTCCCGGTTTGACCGGGGTATGGGTTGATGAATCAAAGATTGCGGCAATTGGGGTAAAGATTAGTCGAGGGGTAACTTATCACGGATTTTCCCTTAATGTTAAACCTGACTTGGCTTATTTTGCTGATATCATACCCTGCGGAATTACTGATCGTGGGGTTACTTCAGTTGAAGCATTGGGTATAAGAAAACCTCGACTAGAATTGATCCAAGAGTCATTATGGCTAAGATTTGGCCAAATCATGGGATACGAAATGGAATGTGTAGACGGTAAAAGTTTAATGCCTGAGTTTAAGGTAAATTAAAAGATGAATCGAGGGTGGCGCACTTAAATTGAGTTGCACGAGGAACGTGAATTTGTAGGAGTAAGGGAAATGCCTATTTCTGGAAACGTTAGCAAATCAATGGAGGAAGGGAGTTGGATTAGGCGCATGTTTGAGGTCGGAATTGCCATGAAATCGGAATACGGCGCCGATAAAGTATTCGATCTTTCGCTTGGGAACCCGGTAGTCGAACCGCCTAGTATATTCAAACAAGAATTAATAAATTTCGCACAGAGCTTGGATTCAGGCAGGCATAGATATATGCCCAACGCTGGTTACCCGGAAACCCGTGCTTCTGTGGCTAATATGTTGTCTACTGAGACAGGATTGGCCTTCACACACAATGAGATTGTAATGGCTTGCGGTGCCGCGGGTGCGGCAAATGTTGTGTTGAGAACCATTCTCAATCCGGATGATGAAGTGGTCATATTGGCCCCGTATTTCGGGGAATACGTCTATTACATTGATAACCACAGGGGGGTACCAATAGTTGTAGACACCAATCAAGAATTTCAACTTAATTTGGATAATATCCGGGAGGCAATTTCCGAACGGACTAGGGCCATAATAATTAATTCACCGAATAACCCATCAGGAGCTATATACCCGGCAGAGGATCTTACTCGCTTGTGTTCGCTGCTCTACCAAAAGCAAGTGGAATATGGAACGGAGATTTTTATAATCAGCGATGAGCCATACCGTCGATTAATTTATGATGGTTTAACTTACCCACAAATTTTTCCACATTATGACAACACTATCATTGTTAATTCTCACGCGAAAGACTTGGGTCTGCCGGGAGAGAGGATCGGGTATATAGCTGTACATCCTTCATATGCTTACAAGGAAGAGTTGGTGGATGGTTTAATTTTCTGTACAAGGACCCTTGGGTTCGTTAATGCGCCGGCGTTGATGCAGCATGTGGTCCAATCCTTACAAGGTTTAACGGTTGATATTTCTGACTATCAGCGCAAAAGAGATTATCTGTATGGTTGCTTAACCGATCTTGGGTACTCAGTAATCAAACCGCAGGGTGCTTTTTATCTATTTCCTAAATCCCCATTGGATGATGACGTGAAATTTGTCGACGAATTGCAAGCTTGGAATGTGTTGACAGTGCCTGGCAAGGGGTTTGGAACTCCTGGTTATTTCCGCATTTCATATTGCGTGGAGGATTGGGTTTTGGAAGGGGCGGTCGAAGGCTTTGCTCGAGCGGCTGACAAGTTTTTGTAAGCTCATTTAGGGATAAGAATACCAGGCGCTAATCCTACGAACGGGATCAGAGCCTGGTATTTGAAAGAGACATTGGTATTAGCTAGGACTAGACACCCTCTTTTGAGGGTAACTTGATTGTTGCAGTTCCTTTAGTTGTTTGCTCTCCACGCTGATTTTCACCCCAGATTTCAAGATCGACGAGCTTTTCTCCATCTTCAACCCGCTTGCCGACTACTTTTCCTTTGCACCAGGTAGTGTCTCCGACTACGTTAAATCGTCGTAGCTCTACATACATTTTTTTAACGAATCCGTCGTCTCCAGCCCAGTTGGTTAATAGATGGCCCATCCAGCAGCAACGCTGACAGCCATAGTCGTATGCACCTGGGAGTCCTGCGCTCTCAGCAGCTTCTTGAATATCGTGAACTCGTATGATGGCTTCTTGAGCTCCCGTGCTTGGATCGGTAAAACCCCATGATGGGTGCCTAAGCATTTCCTTTAGTTGGATTCCATGTGAAATGCCCCCAATACATCCCGCGACAAAAGCAGTGATATCACCGTGGCTCATAGGGCCTTTAACCACTGGTTTAAGGTCATCTCCAACCTCTACATCTTCCCACCATCTTGGACTATTCCCTCTGATTTCTTCACCAAGGACAGCTTCTTGGATTGCTTCAATTTCTGCCCGGGAATATTGGTAAGGCTCAAATGAGTATTTCTGACGTTCTTTAGCAGCGCTGCGTTCTGCTCGTATTTGCCATCCTCTTGTCTTGGCTAGCTCCTCTCCTCTCTGGTTGAAATAGCGAGTGACGCTAGATTGAATCAAAATGGTGCCGGCAAATTCGCTCTTTTTTTCTTCTAATCCTGTAAATTGTTCCTGTACTGATATTTGGTCGTCTAAATAGATCGGCCTGTACCATTCCCAATCATTGCCTGCATGGAAGCCGTGAACTCCAGGTAATCCGCCGGTCCTGCCAGAACACCAATAGACGCTGTAAAGAAAGCAGGGTGGGGCGATAATAGTTCCGAATTTTGTTTGCTGAGCGTAACTTCTATCCCAATACAATGGGTTAGTGTCGCCTATGCCTTGGCAGAAATGCCTAATGGCGCTACGGGATGCGTCTTCATTGAATAGTCCGACCCCGTATTGACGAGGCCGGTTAAAGCTGCCTAATCGACTTCGTAGTCTTGCGATCTCTTCTGTAGTTATCTGTCCCGATTCTAAAACCATAAAATGTCTCCATAAATTTTGGTGTGTTCTTGAATTACTGTGCCACGTAGCCGCCATCTACTGTCATTGTGTGACCGGTGACAAAAGAAGCAGCATCAGAAGCCAACCATACAACGGTTTCTGCTATTTCTTCTGGAGTGCCTAACCGGCCCAGAGGATGGCGACTTATGATTTGTTCAGCATTACCTGGGTCTAGCAGAGACCCCTGTTCGGTCATTGGAGTACGGACATATCCTGGACAAACGGCATTTACGCGAATGTTCGATGGGGCATATTGTACTGCAGCATTTTTAGTTAATCCTACTACTCCGTGTTTAGAAGCTCCATATGATGGAGATCGGGAACCTCCTACTAAACCCATTATCGAAGCGGTATTCACTATGGATCCATTACCCTGTTTCAACATTTGGATTATCTCATATTTCATGCATAACCAAACGCCCTTCAAGTTAATATTAATTACTTTATCCCAATCGTCTTCCGAATATTCATGGATTAATCCAGCCCCTCCCGAAACACCTGCGTTGTTGAATGAGCAGTCTAAGTGTCCAAAACGTGCCGTAGCTGTATTGATTAAATTTTCTACATGGTCTGACCGGGCTACATCTGCATGAATGAATAAGCTTTCTCCGCCCAAATCTTTAATCAAGGACGCGGTTTCTTCGCCACCCTCTGAATGAATGTCAGAAACTACTACTTTGGAGCCCTCCCTGGCAAAGGCCAAAGCGGTTGCTCGACCGATGCCGGACCCTGCGCCGGTAACTAGAGAGACCCGATCTTGAAGGTTATGGGGCATATTTACCTCTAATATTGGACTTTGCATTTGATCATAGAATGCTAACTCATCCGTTTTCTTATTAGCTATTATTAATCAAAGTTGGTTCCATTGTAATAAGTCTTTCAGGGATGCGGGGCTTTGGAATTGTCCAGTAAAATAATGTTGCTAGTATGTATATACAAGCCAACGGGATTAACGCCCAATAGTAGCTGCCACTGTAATCAAAAATCAATCCCATCCAAACTGGAGTGCTCATAGACATGAACTGATCAGGTAGGTGTTGCCAGCCTCGTAATGTTGCGAAACTTCTCCGGCCGAAATAATCACCCATGATTGCCCACGCCAGAGGATTTGCACTTTCGGCAAACGACATTAATACCGCGAAGATTCCCAGCTGCCAAAGGTTCCCGCTTTGATTAAGAAGAGTGATTAGGGACAATGCGCCGGCAAACATGCAACAAGCACTTAATTTTTGTTTAGAGATTTTGTCGGCTAACCAGCCAACACTTGGGTTAAAAATGATTGTGCTGAATGCAAGGATGGTAACGAAGGCGGAAGCTATTACAAGATTGGCTTCTTCGCTCTGACCATTCCCGGATAGGAACCATATCATTACGGGTGCTAGGAGGAAACTCATGCCAGAGTGTACAGTATTTCTTAAGCCGACAGATAATACTATCAGCCAATAAGTTGGAGTGGTCATGGCTTCTCTGGCGGTATAATCCATTTCTGGTGGGGGTTGAGGACTTCGTAACGGTCTGCGTAAATCACCGGATGGTTTTTTAGTTTCTTGAGATTCTCCATCGGGAAGTAATCCCATGCTTTCCGGACTGTCTCGCATAAATATCGATAGTGGGCATATTACACCTATGATAATCAGGCCAGCTACGAACACGACTGGCCGCCATCCGAAGGTTATAACTAGAGGTGCGATCAGTAATGCCATGGATCCGCCGAGGCCGTTGCCTACCGAAACTATGGACATAGCGAGGCCACGTTTTCTACGGAACCACCGGTTTACTGCTGTTACGGATGCGTTATTGTATCCTGATCTAAACCCTACAGACATGAGTCCAATAAAAACTAGGAGGAAGAAAGTATAATTCCTGACAAATGCCAATAAGATAAAGCCTAGTCCAGATAGTATTGCTCCTAAAGCCAGCATAGCTCTAGGTCCCCAACGATCCGTCAGATATCCTACTATGGGTCCCTGGATCCCTCCAACGAGCCTGCCTAACATATCGGCGATAGAAATTGCCGCGACCCCTATGGCTAACTCCTTCCTAATGGGAACGACGAAGATAGTAAAACCACGATTGAAACTACCATGCTTCAATCCGTCAGCAATTACACTTACTGCGACTATCCACCATCCGAAGAAAATCCTTGGAGAGGGCTTGTCGGGAGATTTGTCGGGGTTATTAGTTATCAATGGTTTTCAAAGATGTAGTTAGACTTATCCTAATTCGTTATGGATATTCAGTTGATATAAAGGTTTGCGGACTAGTATACAACACTATCTGATTCTAATTGGCTTAAATGTTCTGGAGTTAATCCTAGGAGTTCACTCAATATGTAGCTATTATGCTGCCCTAGCATAGGGGCAGGATTATCTACTCTTCCGGGAGTCTCGCTGAATCTCCATGGAACACCGTAAATCCATTCAGATCCTATTTCTGGGTGATCAATGTCAACATAAAATTGCCTTTCACTGAGATGCGGATCAGAAAACTGGTCAGCAATATTCATAACAGGCATTGCGGCCAACCCGTATGATTGCATTAACTCAGTTATTTCACTTGCGGAGTATTGGCTTGTCCATTGTGAAACATGATTTTTCAATTCTTCAACATTATTAATGCGGGTTAATTGATCTCGGAAATTAGGGGAGTTAATCCACTGAGGAGCGCCGATAGCTGTACCAAAAGAAGACCATTCTGAATCTGTCTGCACGGATAATGCTACCCATTCATCATCCCCTTTACAGGGGAAATTGTCATGAATACAAAACTCGAGGTCCACGTTACCAGAGGGGCAGGGAATGTCGTTTGTCATTTGGTAGCCCAAAATGGCTTCTCCTAACATGGAAGTAGTAGCTTCTAGTTGCGATACTTCTATTGATTGACCACATCCTGACTGGTTCCGATGTTTTACCGCGGCAACTGCAGCAAGAGCAGCGTGCATAGCTGCTACAGCGTCGCTCCAAGGGGCCTGCAACTCTCCGACAAGGTGATCATCTTTACTGTAACCAACCAGGCTCATGAATCCAGAAAGTGCTTGTATGATGGGTGCGTAGGCTAGGATGTCCCGTAGTGGTCCGGTTTCCCCAACCGATGGCATCGAAACACATATTAAATCTGGCTTGATTAATTTTAAATTGGGATAATCTAGACCGAGGCGGTTTAATACCCCGGGTGAGTAATTGTCCATAACCAAGTCACTTTGGGCGATTAATTCCTTGGCTAGATGTACGCCTTGTTCAGTTTTAAGATTTAAAGTAATACTCAGTTTATTTCTATTGATTCCGTGAAACACCGGCTGTAATTCTGGCCATAAACCCCTGTCACCCTCCGCGAAATCATCTCCGATAATTGGTCGCCCTAAGCGGAGACCGTCAAGGCGAGTTCGGGTTTCAATTTTGATTACTTGGGCCCCCAGGTCCCCTAAAAGTTGGGCAGCCATGGGTCCAGCCCAGGCTGTTCCAAAATCTACGACTCGTAGGTTAGATAAAGGCAACTTTACCATTTCAAATCACTCCGGCTTTGAAGAGAGCCGAATATTCTGAATCGGTTACACCGAGTTCATCACAAAGCACCTCGTGAGTATGCTGACCCAAGCTAGGTGCTGACCTCACTAACTTAGGAGGTGATGCGGATAGACGGTAAGGGAATCCGGGATATCGAAAAGATTTGTTTTCTCCATGATCAATCTCTTGAAAAAACTCGCGAGAGTTAAGTTGCTGGTTAGTAAGCACCTCGTCGAAAGTTAAGACTGGAACACAAGGGATACGGTTCTCAAGACATAATTGTAGGATTTCGTCTTTAGTGTGATCCATGAACCATGGGGCTATCAAATTTTCTGCTTCCTCAGGATATTGATCGCTCATAGCCCTTCGATCACGGTATCGTGGTTCTTGAGTCCATTCAGGATTGTTTAGCAGGGTTAAAAACCGTTGGTATTGCTCTAGTTGTGGAGCGTCAATACAGATATAGCCGTCTTTACAGGGGAGGACACAGTTTGGAAATAAACCTAATCTCATTCTATTTCCAGAGCGGAAACCCGGAATCCCTCGATAGATATATGTTGGCAAATGATATCCGGTCAATAAAGTCCCCATAACTTGAGATTCTGCGATATCGACATGTTGGCCCAGCCCTGTAAAGTCTTTTCCTAAAAGAGCGACAATGGTTGCAAAAGCCGCCCCGACTCCCGCAAAATAACTGGCTTGATGTAAGGGAGTTTGAAGCGGTTCTCTTCCTGGGAAACCGGTCCCATAACTAAGACCACCTAACGCACTTACTGTTAAATTATTGCCTTTATACTGAGAGTAAGGGCCAGTCCGGCCGTAGGGAGTAATGGAAGTTACTACGAGATGTGGATATTCATTATTCAGGAACTGGTAGTCAATCCCTGTCTCTTTTATTTGTTCATACGGTTGATTCTCGATAAAAACATCTGCGGTCGCAAGTAGTTGATTAAATAGCTTAAACCCTTTTGCTTGATTTAAGTCTATCGTTATCCCGCGCTTATTAAGGTTGGCGAACAAGAACAATCCGCTTTGTTCTGGATCTGGCGTCTGATCCGGATATGGTCCTGATAATCGGCTGTTATCGCCAAATTCAGGGGGTTCTATTTTGATCACATCCGCTCCCAAATCCCCCAGTAATCTTCCGCAAAAGGGAGCAGATACCGATGACCCCCACTCGATCACACGTATGTTCTCTAGTGCAGCCGGTAGGTGTAAGCTTTCTTTATTCATTGGCTTTGCGACGAAAATTTTAGCAATTAGCTGCTAATCCAAAAAATAGTTGCAATCCCGCCCATGGATTAACATCCAGGCTTATTAGTTATTTCCGGGTTCAATTTACGGGTGACGAACTTACCACTTCCCAGACTCGTTTTCAATTCTCCATTTTCTACTGCAACTGAGCCCCTCAGGATAGTCATCACGGGCCACCCTTCGACTGGGAAGCCGTCCCAAATGCTGTAGTCACTTATATGAAAATCGGTCATAACAAGCGGGCGTTTAAAATTAGGGTCTATTAATACTATGTCCGCGTCACTACCTGGGGCTAGAACACCCTTTTGAGGATAAAGACCCATGATCTTGGCTGCGTTGGCGGATGTAATATCTACAAAACGTTGCAAAGACATGCCCCGTTTAGAAACACCTTCACTGTAGGTGACGCCTACTCTAGTTTCTGCGCCGTTATGCCCCCCTGTCACGTCCCTTACCGTTTTCCCTTGGATTTTTAGATCCCAAGACGTACAGTATTCATCGGTTGCCATAGTGTGCAGTCCTCCTGCTACAATGCCATTCCAAAGCGATTGTCGATCCTCTTCCGATTTTAAAGAAGGATAAGTATGATATTTCATTCCGTTCTCCTCCTTGTAATTATCGGCGTTGAAACAACAGTAATTGTGTAAAGTTTCGCCATAGATCGGCATACCCTTCCCGCGAGATTCTCCAATAGCTTGAATCCCTTCTTTCGCACTCACGTGAACGAAATAGACAGGAGATCCTGTCCATTCAGATACTCGGAGTACTCTGCGAAACGAGACGTCTTCGGATTCGTTACTATGCACGAGATGCATGTTCCACCATTCATTTCGTTCTTCTACCGCTAATTTTTCGTACATATGCTGGACCATGTCGTCATCTTCGGAGTGGACTAGAAGCATCGCATTATGCCGTTGGATCTCTTCCATTAAATCGTGCAAATGTCCCATTCGTACCATACGAGGTTCACCTGATAATTCAGGAGGCCTAATATTAGTGGTAAATATTTTGACGGAAGAAAATCCATCTTCTATATGTTCATGCAAGGATTCGAGAGTTGGCGTTGACAACTCACCTAATAGCATGAGGTGGTGAGCATAATCAGCATAGGATTTGCCTTGCCAGACAGAGGTCCGTTCTTGGATAGCTTGGTTGATATCGATTCCAGGATATTGGATTGCAAAATCCATTAACGTCGTAGTTCCACCGAACAATGCTGCCCTACTAACTTGTTCAGGCGGAGCGGTTTTTAAATTACCGGGTCCCATGATAGGTGCTGCGATATGGGCGTGCGGTTCGATTCCGCCGGGAACAACGATTTTTCCTGTGGCGTCGATGGTACGTCCCACATCATCGTTCAGGGTGCCTGGAGCTGCTATTGCCACGATTTTTTCACCTTGTATTGCCACATCCCAATTGCCAACTCCCCAGGGTGTGACTACATCTCCGCCTTTTATAATTAAATCCAGCATTTTTCACCTCTAAATTAAGTAATTAAAGATTAGACATCTGGCCTCTGGTTTTTCAATCATCAGAGTTCGATGATGGGATGGCGTTCGATCGGTATCCGGCAGGCAATGACTCTTCCCAGTCGGGGATCTGATGCTGACGCGTTGTTGGAAGGAATAAAATGGATGCTACTCCAATTAAGCTTAGGACTAAGGAAAGAGCCATAGTATAAGTGAAGTCACCTGTAAAGTTTCGCAGAAGGCCGCCCAATAATGCTCCTGATGCCATGCCAGTTCCCGCACCCATCATTTGCCAACCATATGTTGTTCCCACAGGTGCGTTCCCGTAATATTGTCGGTTGATGATAGGGAAGGCTGTCATTTCTCCACCAAATCCGATGCCAAATAATATTGCGAACAGGTAGAACATCCAAGGATCTTGAGCTACAAATAATATTAGAACGGGAGCTACTTGTAAAAAGAAACAAGCGGCCATTACGCCTTTGCTTCCGAGATGTTCGGCTAAAATTGGGATGCCGAATCTGGTCAGTGTGCTTACGACTTGCAGCGCCACGAATGCACCGGCGGCTGAAGCAGGAGATACTCCCCGCTCTTCGGCCATTGATACTAAGTACAAAATGATGATAGCGTGTCCTGCGCAACCCCAATAGTGAATCCCAATTAGATTCCAGAATGCGTGGGTTCGTTGCGCTGAGCGAAGGAATAGCTTGTTTCGTACTTGTACTGCTTCGCCTTTTTGAGACTTTTGAATCGGCTCGTCTGCGTTTGCACCTAGCGGCCGCAGGCCTACGTCACCGGGTTGGTTATAGAATAATGGGACTAGCAACAGCAATATCAATCCCCCACCAATGCCAGGTATGATGAATGCGGCTTTCAGCCCGAAATTGCTGAAGATCATAAACATTATGGGTACTGCTACTAGTGGTCCCAGACCCTGCGATGACTGAAGCAAACCCATTCCAACTCCCAAGTGTTTTCTGAACCATTGAGTTACTGCGACTGTTAACGGCACTTGGAATATGGCCATTGATATGCTTAGTATGACTCCGAAATAGAGAAAGAATTGCCACAAATGGTTCATGAATCCGGTTAGAACCATCCCAGCAATAAAAAGGATTCCGCCTAAGATCATAGTGAACCGAACTCCGTAGCGGTCTCCTAACCAACCTGAAGGGGGTCCAAATAAACCTGAGACTATCCATTGGATTGAAAAACCTATCCCGACCGCCCCATAGCTCCAACCAAAGGACTCTACTATCCGAGGTATTAAAATACTAGCTGAAGACCGAAAGGAAGAAGTACTTAGCCGCATGATGGAGGCGACAAAAACAACGACCCATGCATAATGGATACTTTTCCCGCCAACTGCTAACGTAGCAGGTCTTAAATTAATCATTAATCGTTCCTGAGAGCATGGTATTATCCTGATTCCAAATCATTTATATGTCAAGAGAAATGGACCTGAAAAATGTTGCGATCACCATCTCGTCTTTGCGGGCAAAAGATAATTAACTGCTTGTTTGACATACCTAAGTGTAAAGCTTAGTCTTCAA
>CAJXEF010000003.1 GCA_913052545.1 uncultured Chloroflexota bacterium | reverse complement strand
GTGCATCCTGTTGGCATTCTAAATTTCCTCTGTTGCTCAACCAAATCTTCCACCTGATGTCGCCTATTAGCTTGGTCAGGATTTGCGTCGAGTGACATCTGTCCCCAGGGTGATACTTCTACAGCATCCCCTGTTAGATATGTCAGAGGCTTAGCTTCTTTATCGAATATCACTACCCGTTCATGCATCCAATCAACGACGTATACGTCACCTTCATTGTCCACACAAACTCCGGTTGGATGATCGAGTCCACCAGAACCCTTTCCACTGTGTCCGAAGGTCAATATGTGACTTCCATCAGCGCTAAACTCTTGCACCCTGTCATTTCCCCAATCTGCTATAAAAAGATTGCCTTCTTGGTCGATTGTGATACCGTAAGGCATCTCAAGCTCTCCTTCGGCAGCTCCTTTCTTCCCGAATCCAGAGATATATTTACCATCTTTAGTAAACTTCTGTATTCTACTTGTGTTAGCACTTACTACCCAGACGTTCTCATCAGAGTCTAAAGCGATCCCGGCGCATCCATCTAATTGCCCTTCCGCAGATCCCTTCTCTCCCCAAACTTGGAGGAGTTCTCCTTCTTTATCGAAGATGCTAACCTGGCTTTTCCATTCGTCCGTAGTATAGACATTCTCATCTTTATCGAGAGCAACACCTGTTAACCACTCGAAGTGGCTTCTAGCTGATGCACTGTAGGCAGGTCCTTGGCGCCCGAATTCTGAGATAAATTCGTGGTCTACTGTACATTTGCTGATCCGGCTACTGGGGTTTTGTTCCCCTGAGCGGTTTGCTACGTAGATTACGCCGTCTTTCGTAGTTGCGACGCCTACTGGTTGGCTGAAGCCCATTCCAACTTGTGCATTTCGCCCAATATTATGGCTGTAAACCCATGCACGTCCGTGGGCTACTGTGTGTAATGCCATATCAATTCCTCCAATTTTTGGTGGCGCTAATCAAGGATGGGGCCGTATGACTGCTCTTGTGCAAGACACAGCGACCCCATTTACTTGAGGTTCACCTCTGGTGATCTATGCCACCAGAATTAAGCTGTTACTTTTTTAGCCAATCAAACTTTTCGAAGGTACCACCAACGATTGGGTTCGCGTCTAGCCCTAGCCAGTCTTCTACCAAAGTGGTGTAACCACCTCGGAAGTCATAGTTAGGAACTAAGTCGCCCTGTTCCAGATCTTCGGCTTTGGCGGATGGCATTTCACCATATAATCCACCCTTAACTGAATCTCCTATTGCGAACATGGCGCCAGCGGCACCGTGGTCTGTACCGGATCCATTGTCGTGTACCCTTCTTCCAAATTCAGAGAATAAGTACATTACAACGTTTTCGCCAGAATCGTGTTCTTTCAAGTCTGCGAAGAAAGCGGAGATACCCTCGGATACGTCCTTCCACAGTGCGGGATGGGATGCCATCTCACCTGCATGGGTATCAAAGCTGGCGTGCTGGGTGTAGAAGATACGTGTTCCCAGGTCAGCAAAGTAAACTTGTGCTATGTCACGAAGGTGAGAAGCTATTGGTGAATTGGGATATTCTACGGTTGAACTATACTGTTCCGGTGCTACTTTGACTATATCTGCACCAACCATCGCGTCTGTTCCGGTGGATCGCAGGTAGTCGTTTACAAATGTGCCGCCGATGGTAGGGGAATACATTCGCGAGAAAAGATCTAGTGCCTTGGCTCTCTGACTTGTGTCGCTAATACTGGTTAGTAGGCCATATGTACCTAGATCAGCGATAGCTGCTACTGGAACTCCGGGCACTGCCAGGGCTCGAGGTAGTCCGTGGCCGAAGTTAATTGCTGTAAGAACGTTTTCCTTGTTCGGGTCTAGTTCTCGTGCTACGCGCCCGGCCCAGCCTTCTGTCCCTACCTTGTCTGGCTCACAGGTGTGCCAGATGTCCATCGAACGGAAGTGTGACCTCGGGGAGTCAGCATACCCGGCCCCGTGAATTATCGCTACTTTACCTTGGTCATATAGCTCTTTTATCGGACCCATGTTGGGCATCATACCTAGGTTATCATTTATTCTAATGATTTCCTCGGTTGGATATTTCACATTAGGTCTGTTGTCCTGATATAGAGGATCGTTATAAGGGATTATTGTGTTGTAGTAATCGTTACCGCCCGTAAGCTGTAACACTACCACCACAGGATCTTTTTTAGTAGAAGTCATCTTGTTCTCCTAATCATATGTCTGGAATCGTTTAGCCGAATTGATATTCGGTCGTGGCGCCGACTAAAGCTAAGGTCTCACCGATTCGAACTCCGGCGGAGTCCGGGTTGCTCCAATCAATGTTGCCGCTACTCTGGGCGTTTTCCAAAAGCTGCTCTTTGGTTTCATCACTAAGTTCCACAAAACCCATGTGCTCTAAGGCAGCGTTTACTAATTCTTCCGGCGTAGTTATACCGTCGGATTGCATCTGGTTGATGATGGTTTGTACACCAGGCAACTGGGTATTAGCGACTCGGTCAGCGACAAAGTTAACTCGCGCCAATAGAGATCCACTATTAATCCATTCAGTTCCAGTCTGCCAACCTTCCACGCTCGGTGGATCCAATATGGACTGACCCATATAAGTAGGCTCTTTACCAATGTTCAATATCCCGGGATCTGGGTTATCGAATAAACCTACCATTTTTAATGTCCCGGCTACTACTTCAGCAGGACTCTTAATCTTAGAGAAGCGGGCTTCTTTGAAGAATTCAGATGTGAACATTGTTCGGAGAAGAGTTTTCATATCATAATTCGAGTCGATGAAAGCATTCATCATCGTGTCAAGCGCTTCTTCGTCTCGAGCTGGCTCGATTGTCCAAGCAGGCACCTGTACTTCGTCGGCCACAAAGAAATTGTAAAGATGGCGACAAATGAATCTGGCTGTCGCTGGCTGCTGTACGACGATATCGATGATTTCTTCTCCGTTAAACTCTCCTTGTTCGCCCAAGAAGACTTTTTCACCTTCGTCGTGGTCCTCTTCCTTGTATTCGAACTTCCAAGGGTATCGGCCATAAGGGAGTCTCGGGAGTTTGGGAGCGATCGTCCAACCGGTGAAGGCTCGTGAACATTCTCGGACATCGACCTCGGTGTAGTTGCTTACACCCATGGAGAAGAGTTCAAGTAGTTCTCTGCCCCAGTTCTCATTTACGGCGTCCCTATGGTTTTCATTATTATCCAGCCAGAATATCATCGCTGGATTCTTGGAAATCTGGACCAATAGTTCGCGATAACTACCTAGCCCATAGTCTCGGAACATCTGGATCTGCTCTAGGAGCTGATCGCAGTTGTCTACTTTAGAGTTACCCGTTGCAAAAACATGGTGCCAGAAAAGCGCTATCTTCTCTTCCATAGGGCGCTTTGTGCTAACCATGTTATACATCCAGTTAGCCTGTCCAGAGAAGGGGGTTCCGCCTGGAAGTAAGAAGCTTGGATGATAACGCAACATTAAAGCCATGTTACCACCGGGTTGCTCCTCAGTTGGATTTAGTAGCTCTTCTACAGTGGCATCATATCCCTGGGCTACGCAGCGCTCTAGTTCTTCACGGTTTCCGCCGAAACCTGCGCGACGCAGAAGATGGGCCATCAGAGCAAGGTCTTCCTTGTGTGACATCCGTTTCCTCCTTATCAACTTTTGGCAAATTTAACCATATATTTTTCGCCCGCATTCTAGCAAGCGTGCTTTTAGAATAATAAGGCAGTTGTTAGATGAGTGTCAACACCTTTTCGGTCTTTTGTTGTATCCGGATTCGTTATAATAACTATTATAATCTGGTAATTATATCTGATGTTGGCTAAAACGTGATCATCTCAATTATAATCGGTATAAACAGACTAGGGTCTGATTGAAAGGAGTGGTTACTATGATTGATTCAAACCCTGCATTCGAGGAATTGGAATTGGGAAGTGAATCCGATTTTGCTACCTTACCTTCTTTAGTAACTATCCGGGATCAGGACTATTTTTTAACCAAAGGAAACGATGGTTTTTACAGGCTATTGTCGACTAGATGTCCACATAGATGGGGAGAGATAATTGAGTGGGATAATTGCTTCATGTGCCCTGATCATGGATGGCGTTTTGAGAAATCAGAAGGGATTTGTGTGAACGGCCCTAATTCTCGGATGGAGTCTGCGCAGGTTGTTGCCAAGGGCGACAGATTATTTGCCCAAATATTGATTGAAGAAGTCCATCAATAAATCTAGGCTGAGTCTGATTTGTTAGCCAAATAGCATCAAGTAGTCTGTTTGAAATTAGCCTGCTTAAATACCCCCGGAGCGGTCAATCCGCTAAGCTGTTCGGGATGCATAGCTTCTGCCAGACCCTCTAAAACATCTATCACTCTCGGGCCATGGCGACTAGGAATCAGCCCGTCAAATAAAAATACACGGTCATTTTTTACAGCTGTAAGAGAATTCCATTGTCGATCCGATTTCAAGTAGGTGTTTGACTCCTCCTCGCCTCTCTGGATATCAAAAGCACAAGGCATTACCATGATGTAGTCAGGGTCATATTGTAATATCTCTTCCCAGCCTACTTCTCTAGTCTGGCCTCCTTTTATAGCCAACCCTTCGATGCCTCCGGCTAGTTCTACAAGTTCCGGAGTCCACTGTCCTGTATTTCTGATAGGGTTAAGCCAATCAATGCAAAAGACTTTAACTTTGTTTTGTGATTGAGGCAGGTGATTCTGTATGTTGCGAACCCTTGATTGAAGGTTGTCGATTAAGTCCTGCCCTCGGTCGATGGCATCAGCGGCGTTACTTATGTTCATAATGTTTTGGTATATATCTTCCAACCCTGATGGTCTCGAGGTTATAATCCGAGGCTCATAGTCTAGAACTTTTGCCACTGTTTGAAAAACGGAACCGCTGTCGACCGCGCACACCTCGCAAATTTCTTGGGTGATAATGAGATCAGGCCTCAATTCTGATAGTAATGCCTCATCAATCCAATGAACAGGATTGCCTGACTGCCGAGCCTGCTGAATTATGGAATCTATTTCCTGGCTATTTAAATCTTTAACGTCTCTTACGCTTCTAGTTACGGTCGGCTTTCCTTGAGCTTCTTGAGGGTAGTCGCAAGTGTGAGAAACCCCAACTATATGCTCGTCCAATCCAAGAGCATATAAAATCTCGGTGGCACTTGGTAATAAGGAACAAATTCTCATGACAGCTCCTTTCTGGTGGCTTGATAACCTAGACGAATACCAGTATACCCAAAAGTTCGTCAACGGTATGTTTGCTCTAGTGTCCAATAATTGCATAGCCTGATAGGGTCTAACTTTGAGGCTCGTTCTGCTCGTGCTAAAATTGGCCACGATTTAGGAGAAAATTGCAAGATGGTTAAGATTCTTGATGGGTCCGCTTTGTCGAAAGAAATAAGAGGAGAAGTAGCTGAGGGAGTACATTATCTGAAATCAAGCCAAAAAATCACTCCTGGATTAGCTGCGGTTCTTATTGGCGATGATCCAGCTTCCTCCATATATGTCCGTAATAAAGGCCGTGCTTGCGATGAAGTTGGCATGCTGAACGAGACTTTTCTGCTACCAGCGGACGTTACTCAAGACAAAGTTTTAAGTTTGGTGAGGTCACTTAATAATGACCATAGGTTTCACGGGATTTTGATTCAATTGCCTCTTCCGGACCATCTGGATGAACAAACCGTTATTCGTGAAGTAAGTCCTTCCAAGGATGTGGACGGGATCCATCCCTTCAATCTTGGGGAATTGGTGCAGGGTATGCCTTCGTTTATCCCATGTACTCCCGCTGGTATTCAGGAACTGTTGCTTAGGAATGGGTATGATCCTGCAGGCCAACACATGGTAATTTGCGGTCGAAGTAACATAGTGGGTAAGCCATTAGCGTCACTAATGATGCAGAGAGCTTATGGTTCGAACGCTACTGTGACGGTATGCCATACTGGCACTAAGGACTTAATTGACTTGACTCGGCAGGCGGACATCCTTGTTGCCGCCGTAGGTCGAGCGGGTTTTATAACCGGGGATATGCTTAAGAAAAATGTTGTTGCTATAGATGTTGGAATTAACCGAACTGATGATCCCAAGAGTAGCAGAGGATACCGCTTGGAGGGAGATTGTGATTTTACATCTGTGTCCCAAAAGGCTGAGGCTATTACACCCGTACCTGGGGGTGTTGGGCCGATGACTATAGCGATGTTACTGACGAACACATTAAAGGCAGCTAATCGGATGTCAGGTCAAGATTAGCTCAGTTCGGGTTTATAATCATTGCAGATTACCTACTTTGAGTTAACTTATGAATACCAGTGAATTCGATTATTTTTTACCTCAGGAATTGATTGCTCAAATTCCAGTTGAGCCCAGAGATGCTTCGCGTTTGATGGTTTTGGATAGGGGTTCAGGAGTTCTAGAACACCGAGAATTTACTCATTTGCCTGACTATATTAAGCCCGGCGACGTGCTAGTTTTTAACCAAAGCAAAGTAATTCCGGCTAGGTTATATGGGATACGGCAGGACACTGGCGGAAAAGTAGAGTTATTATTAATTAAACATGAGGGGAATGGTATCTGGCAGGTTCTCGCTAAGCCCGGCAGGCGTTTGAAATCTGGGACTGTTGTAACCATTATTAAAGGTGACCTTGAAACACCATCTTTAGGAGACAGTAATACTTTTAAGGGAAATAGCCTGGATGAGAACCCTCCGATAATAACCATTTTAGAGGACAGTGATGACGGAACTAAAAAAGTTGATATTCCGGATATCACAGATTGGGAAACTTTAGGACAAATTCCGTTACCACCTTATATCCACCATGAATTAAAGGATTCGACAAGATATCAAACTGTATTTGCTACCGCTCCCGGCAGTGTAGCTGCTCCAACAGCTGGGTTGCACTTTACACGATCGATGATCGATAACCTAAGAGAGCTAGGAGCCATACCAACTTTCATAACACTACATGTCGGGTTGGACACGTTTAGACCGGTACATGAAGAAGACCCTACTCAACATCACATTCATACTGAATATTATGAAGTGGAAGGTGCGACTATTGACGTGCTAAATCGAGCGCAAAGTGAAGGGAGACGTGTCATAGCTGTAGGTACTACTAGTGTACGAGTATTGGAACAAATAGCCTTCAACATGATTAGTGAAGGGGAAGATCAGTTAAAACCAACGTTCGGCCAGGCAGATATTTATCTTTTGCCTGGCCACCCGTTTCGTATGGTCGACTCGATGATTACTAATTTTCATTTACCTCGTTCTACTTTACTCATGTTAGTTTCAGCGTTTGCCAGTAGGGAGGGAATATTGAGGGCTTACGAACAAGCTATAAACCTTAAATATAGATTTTATTCATTCGGAGATGCGATGCTTATTATTTAGTCTAAACGTCTATTATTTACTTGGTAGCTGGAGCATTTGTAAAATGTTATCATCCGGATCTTGAAAAGTTGCTATCCATCCCCCCCAATGCTCTTTTTCGGGCCTTCTGATAAAAAACACCCCTAAATTTGACAATCGTTCGTGTACTTTATGGATGTCTGCCACCTCAAAGTGAGGCATCATTCTGTAAGGGTCTTTGTTGGAGCCTGCTATTTGTCCGTGAGTTCCTATATTGAATCTGATATCGCCTAGTTGAAACGCAATGAAATCATTCTTTTTCGAGTGTATCGGGAATTCAAGGATCCGATGGTAAAAATAGAACATGTTCTCTAGATTGTTAGTCCAGAGAGTAATCCCAATAACCGATTCAATCATTTTAAACTCGTGTGAAACAAGTTGTCTTGGAAAACCCGTCGGGTTAGATTTTACGGATATGATCCATTTAACGGGTTGCTCCTGTCTGTGTTTCTACCATGCACTTAGAACACCACCCATGAAAGTCTACTCTTTGCCATGATACTTTGAAACTAGAACCGTTTGATATTTGGGTTTTTAGGTCTGAGACAAGTTGCTGCCCGACTGATGAGTCTGAAACGTTTCCGCATTTGACACAAACCAAATTAACGTGAGGTTCTAGATTAGACTCGTATCTTGAGTACTGAGGGAATGGAAGTTCCTGGATTAATCCACTTTTCTCTAGTACATCAAGCGTGGAGTAAATGGTTGCTAAAGTCATCGAAGGGAAATGATCTTTTACTCTTTCTAATATTTGTTGGACTGAGGGGTGATCGGTAGAATTAATTACTGCTTCTGCTATCCCCACTCGTTGCGGGGTAACACGGGTACCCGTTTCCCTCAGATGCATTGTAATCTCTAGTTGGTTCATTAAAACTCCGTCGTATGAAAGGGGCAGTAGTCAAAATTGTTATTGAGTATTTGACTGGCATTATTCCCACTATAACGCCTATTTGTTTTATCATCAATGAGGCTGATATTAATTAAAGTGGGATAATCAATTGGAATGGTAGAGATTTAACGGCAACTAGAATCAGATTTGTCGCCAAGAGGTTAAGTGGATGTTGAATTGTCATCCGTTAGTACAGGGTATGTATAGAATGAAGGAAATCAGTCCGTATTTTCAATTATCTGTGAATTGGACTGAAGGTGAAGGGTGGATCAGCGCTTACGATTTGTTTCATAACGACGACGATAGGCTTATTAATATGGTACGGAATTACGGGATTGAACATTGGAACAGTTCAAATCCGCATGTGGCAGGTTCTGCATTCTTGATCGCTTACTTAACTCGATTGGTGTGGCCAGTTATTGGACAGTATGTTCTCGAACGTCGAGTGCCAGATGTATCCTTAAAGAATTTAGTTTTCCATATTAACAATGAGAGTGAGACTAACTATGTAGACGGGACGGCCATGGTCCATCCTCATTTCGCGGCTTTGAAGGATGATATTGATATACACCATGAGCATGCCATACGGATCATAGACTATGGTAGCCTATTGACGGTTTTGAAAGGATGGCTGTTTGACGAAAACTTATCGCAAGTAATAGATAGTTTGAATAGAGTATGTCGCGCTAGTATCCAAATTTCTAAAAACGCGGTCGCTTCCGCGTGCGGTCAAGCCTTTCGGCATTTATACCCAGTTGTTGATGATCCCGATAACTTGGTTCAGATCGCCAACGAATTATTTGGTGATGAGTCTACTATAATTTTTGGTCAAGTTACCATGGAAGTGATTAACATGGAGACACGGAGTGGTCTATTTGCAAGGCGCCTTGGTTGTTGTTTGGCCTGGCGAACCGATAGGTTGAATGGGTATTGTTCAAATTGCATTTTAGTACCTAAACATGAGCAAGATCGCTTATTTGAATTAATTGATGATGGGGCATGGAGGGATGTAACTAATTAACCCTCCGTATTCGAAATTATTGGGTTCGGTAAGTTATTGTGTTAGTTAAAAAAAAATTGTTAGGTGAGACGGGATCTGAAATCCCCGAGATAGGTCTAGGTACGTGGAGATATAAAGGTGGTACCGAACCGTTACGGTCCGGTGTACAGCTGGGCGCGTCCCTGATCGATACAGCAGAGATGTATCGGACTGAGAGTATGGTTGGCGAGGCAATTAAAGAAATAGAAGATCAGGTATTTGTCGCTACCAAAGTTTGGGGGAGCAACCTGAAATACGATGATGTATTGAGGTCTGCTGAGAAAAGTATACAGCTACTAGGAGTTAATACCATTGATCTTTACCAGATCCATTGGCCTAATTCGAGAGTACCCATAAAAGAGACCATGATGGCTATGGAACAGTTAGTAGACAGAGGTTTGATTAAATATATTGGAGTGAGCAATTTCTCTGTGGGTGAACTGGATGAAGCTATGTCTGCCATGGAGAATTACCCTATAGTTTCAAATCAGGTCATTTATAACCTAAAAAACCGGGAAATAGAAAGGGATATATTACCTTTTTGTTTAGAAAATAATATATCTGTCTTGGCCTATACGCCCTTAGCTGATGGAACTTTGGTTGATGGATCAAGTTCAAGAATAACGAACAAAGTCGCACGTATCTTTAATAAAAGCAACCAAGATTCAAATATATCGGTGCTCGAAGCAATAAAAGAACAATCTGAAAAATCCTTTGCCCAAATAGCTCTAAACTGGTGTATCTCCCATTCCAGAGTAATTGCTATTCCTAAATCCAATAGTATTGAACGGACTGTTGAGAATTGTGGTGCGTCCGGATGGAGTTTAACGCCAGACCAAATAAATGAGTTGGAAAGGATATTTCCAATTTGAGAAGGATAAACAAATTGTTTTAGATTGGTTGCGATACTCGTGGCTACGGGGATTAATTTGGGAATATGGGGTAATAATGTCCAACGATTATTTGGATTCAGTATCCGATTTTGTGTACTCAACTCAGTGGGAAGATCTGCCGGATATCGCCCGAAGCGCTGCCAAAAATGTATTGATGGATACTCTTGGTGCAATCCTTGCGGGTAGCCAACTTCCTCAAAACAGTGCTTTGGCCGCGTTGGCCCCACGGCTGGGCGGAATAGGGGCAATTTCTTTATTTGGGCATACAGCTCAAACAACGACTCTATTTGCAGCAATGGTTAATGCCACCGCGGGCGTTTCTTTAGAATTGGATGAAGGTAACCGTTTGGGCGGTGGGCACCCCTCTATCCATGTAACCCCCGCATCTATTGCGGTAACTGAGGAATTAGGCTTATCTGGCAAAGATTTGTTGTTGAGTCTTGTATTGGGTTATGAGGTTATTTCTCGTGTTGGTTGCGCGACAACGATGCGTTTGGACGTGCATTCTCACGGAACTTGGGGAACGATTGGATCTGCAGTAGCAACAGCGAAACTGATGGGATTTGATGCCTCAAAAATTCAAAAGGCTATCAACGTATCATTGTCAATGAGCCCCGCAAATACGTGGACTCCTTGTCTTGAAGGAGCAACGATAAGAAATCTGTATCCAGGGAGGTCTAGTTTCAACGGTATTCTAGCATGTCACCTGGTGGACAGTGGTTTTACCGGGATACGAAATGGACCAGGAGACCTATACACTAATTTACTTGGAGACGGATTCGACCCTAGCATAGTTGTTGAAGGCTTAGATGAGGTAAACGAGTATCGCATACAAAGAAATTATTTCAAATCGCACGCTTGCTGTCTTTATAACCACCCTGTACTGGATGCAGTGGAATCAATTGTTTCTCAATATGAATTCAATTGTGATCAGATAACCAGTATCCTAGTTTCCGTACCTCCAATTGCTTTGATACTAGATAATCCTGAGCCAAGCAACATGCTCGCGACTAAGTTTTCTATTCCTTACGCTATAGGTGCAGCCCTAGTGTTGGGTAGAACTGATGTCACGGCCTTCAAGGCTGAACATGCACGAAATCCAGATATTCAAAAAATTGCCCAGAAAGTACATCTTGAACCAGATCCCAGGATGGATCTGAGAAGATACGATTACCCTTCTGCTAGGGTGTGTATAAAATTATGCGACGACCGGAGTTTGGAAGAATCTATAATTGCACAATATGGCGACGTTAATAATCCAATGACACAAGTTCAATTAGAATCAAAATTCGTCGATCTTGCTCAAGAAGTGATAGGCCTTGAACGTACTAGAGCGGTGGTAGAAACGGTTGCAAGTTTAGAAAAAGTAACGGATATAACTGAGTTGACCCGTTTATTGAGGAATGGATAAGAGGGTATTATTTTTAAGATAATACCCTCAGTTAGTTGTTCTAGTCTTTCAAATATGGGTACATGGCTAAGGGAGTTGCAGCTAGTAAACCAGCGTCTACCGGTAGCGTTACTCCAGATATCCAGCGAGCTTCATCTGATGCTAGAAACAATGCCGCCCACGCTACGTCCCAGGGTTCTCCGTCTGTGCCTAATGGTCCAGCTTTGCGTCTCAGGGTGAGCATTTCTTCTGAACTGTGTCTTGCAACCATAGGGCTCCGTATGTGTCCTGGGGCAATGCAGTTCACTCTCACATTGTCCCTGCCGTAATGGACAGCCATGGAATTACTTAACCCTATAATTCCTCCTTTAGAGGCTGCATAGGGATGACTCGGGCGCCCGCTACCAGCCCTCATCCCGACTATAGACGACAGGTTAACAATTGATCCCCCGCCATCGTCGATCATTTTGGGGATTGCATGTTTACTGGTTAACATCACGCTTTTCAGGTTTACGTCAATCACCGTGTCCCAAAATTCTTCTTCTACATCTGTTACAGACCCTGGTCCACTGATCCCTACATTGTTAATCAGTACATTGAGCCTGCCATATTCACTGATGGCTCTGTCGACCATCTCTTGGCAATCAGAGCTGCTAGTAACATCTCCGACAAAGAATGATGCCTGACCTCCTTCCTCTTTGATGGTAGCCAGTGTAGTCTCGGCGTTTTTTGGATCTCTGTCTACCAGAAGAACGGATGCACCGTGTCTCGCGAAGAGAATAGAAATCGCCTGCCCAATACCTACAAAGTCCCCGCTTCCAGTAGCACCCGCCCCGGTAACAATGGCGACCTTCCCTCCTAATCTTGGTATTTGTACTGACATATTCCCTCCTCTGTGACTGTGAGAAATTTCATATGCAATTGTGGATGCATCCCGATTTTAGGTTGGCAACGGTAATTCGCTAAAATGTTCAGGTAATTGCAGATCCACTGCATTGGCGTTAAATGCCAACATTGTGTAAAAACCCAGTAAGGTTGTCAATTCGACCAATCCTCTTTTCCCAAGTAAATTGACTAAATGGCTAAAGGTTTCAGATGTAACTTTTCGATTATGTAACAACTCTTGGGAATATGCTATCACTATGGCTTCGTCGGATGGGACTGGAGGCAGTGGCTGTTTATCTCGAATAGCATCCAGCAGAATATCACTGAGCCCTTCTTTTCGCCCATACTCGAAATGGGCATGCCATATGTATGGACAATCCATAGCCCTTGCTGTAAGTAACATACCCAGTTCACGTAATTTCTTGGGTACTGTGGATTCGTTTCTTACATAATTGAATAGTGGTCTCGTACGTTTGGCCATTTCAGGGCTGTTTTTTAGGATCGACATTGGGCCGGTCCCAATACCTCCCTCCTCTGATACTACTTCGTCAAAAACATCCTGAAGTGATTTTGGGATATCTTCCCTGGTGACGGTCGGAATACGAGCCATAATAATCCTCTTTAAAGCCTAAATAATGTGTGGTTGGATGGCTGTTAGCGGAGTTACGTCAGAAGGTAACTCCGCGAAGGGAGTGTAGGATGAGGAAAAGTAGGTGTCAATGATGATTCAGATCGAAAGACGCAGGTTTGGGATATGTGCAAAGGTCCTATTACGAACTGTAGTTTTATCGGATGGTCTTTAATTATTATTAGGACCTTTGTAGGTAGAGCTTTCTACAGTAACACGGTCACCTTTCACGTAACTAATCACCATACCAAACAGCATTAGACATCCAAGGAATCCGAAAGCCCAGCGAAGACCAGATATAAATGCGTCCGATACATCTGGAGAAACAGCCTGGAGACTGGGTTCTACTCCTTGTAACCCCATGACTATAACCACAATAGTCGTAGCTATAGCAATGCTAACTATATTCGCTGAGTTGCGCATTAAATTTGTTAGAGCTGCGATTACACCGTAACGCGTGCGGTCAACTGCGCTAATGATAGAACTGGTATTGGGTGAATGAAATAGACCGGTTCCAGCACTTTGCATCATTAACATTACTACTATCCATAAAACAGGGAAATCCGTGGATAGACGGGTTGCCAATATGAATGATGCACACGTGGATAACCCAAGTCCGGCTAGTGTAAACTTTCGCCAACCAAACTTATCAGATAGGCGACCACTGATTGGTCCAAGAACAACCATACACAAAGCGGGAGGTATCATTAATAATCCCATATCTTTGGGGTTCCAGCCAAGGATGGATTGCAAGTAAAATGGCATCATAAAACGCGTGGCAGAGGTGCCTACAAATGAAATCCATCCCGCAGTTATACCAAGTCCTACTAATTTTGTTTTGAACAATCTGATATCCAACATAGGAGAATCCGATCTTAATTCCCACCATATGAACACAGAGAAAGTGGCTAAAAATAAAATTGAGCCTGAGATGACTGCGGGAGAATACCAACCTAATTGATAACCGTTTCCTACCAATATTAAGAATAAAAATAGAGATACGCCTGATAATAAAGCTCCTATCCAATCAAATGAGAATTTCTCTTGGCCTTTTATGGTGATACCTAGGTTCGTGCCTTGCAAAATGATTATTGTACCGGCGATTGCTAATAACCCCGCTGGTATGTTGATCCAAAATATAGATTTCCAGCCCCACCAGCTGACAAGAATTCCGCCCAAAGCTGGCCCAATTATGGCGCCTAAGCCGACGACGCTCAGATTAGATCCCAAAGCTTTCCCACGTTCTTCCTCTGTGAAAGCAGATAGAATCATTGCGACTGCATTTCCCTGAAGCATAGCTGAGCCAATTCCTTGTCCCAGTTTTGCTATCAGTAATGTTGGAAAACTTGACCACCATGGTGACCCAGCGACAGCAGCTGAGAAGATAAAGATTGAGAATCCAGCTAAGTAAATTTTTCTTCTACCTATTTGGTCTCCTAATCGGCCCATGGGAAGCAACAACACTGCGATAGCGAGAGCTTCCGCTATGATTACCCACTGTACTGTAGGCAAAGTAGTGTTGAAATGTTCTGCAATTGTTGGCAAAGCCACCAATACACTGCCGTGACTTACTACAGATATAAAAGTTCCAAAAGCAATTGCCCCGAATGCCCACCATTTAAAATTGTGGGCATCTTCCTTGCTCATATTAATTTGCTTTGGGCTATGCATTAGTCTTTATTCTAGATTCCTGATTTTTTTGAATGTTAGGTAGAAGAAAGACGATAGAGTTACACCTGCGATCCCGATAGTAGTGATGGCGAATACTACCGAAGTCAAGCTGATAAACCAACCGATAGCTAAGCTGGAAAATACTACAAATCCCCTGCCTACGCCTTGTAAGCTCGTAATCCTTGATCTCAGTTCATCGGGTACCAGGGTTTGTATCAACGTGCCATTGGTGGTTCTAAATGCAGCCTGGAAAAATGCCATAGCCGCTATTACTACAAAAGCGACTGGAACCCAGGGGGATTGGGCAAATATTATCACCGTTATTGAACTGCATATCACAGAAACTAAAGCGACCTTGCCTTTCTTGAATATGAATCCAAAGGAGGAGATAGTCAAAGCGGCAATCAATCCACCTAACCCTGTGATAGCCAGTAAATAGCCTCCTACATCGGGTCCCGCCTTCAATACTTCCACTGTGAAAATAGGAAACATGAACCACACGGGATGGAGGAGAACATTGGGAATTAAGCTCAGAATCATCAGGTTAAGGATGATTCGTTCCCCTTTCCAGATGTAAACAATTCCTTCCTTAATATCGGCGAAAAAGGATTTTCGCTGAGATTCCTTTCTAGGTTGGTAATAAGGGGTACGCATTGGCAAGAAAGCTAAGACCATTCCCAGGTAAAGTAATCCTTCAACAATGAAATTCCAGAAAAACCCCAGAAACGCTATCAGAATTCCCCCGAAGAAAGGCCCTATGAGACGAGTTCCAGTGATCGTGAGTACGTTGGTAGCGAAAGCATTTCCGATAGCTTCTTTGGGGACTGTATTGGCTACCAGTGCCTGTCGTAGGGGTTGTATCAAGGATCGGCAAACGCCTGAAATAAGTACATACGAGTATGCATGCCACACCCTTATCCAATCCATGAGGATCAAGAAGGCAAAGAAAAAAGCCATACAGGTCATGAAAAGCTGCAGGCTCATAACCAGCTTACGTCGATCCAGACGGTCGCCAAGGACGCCTCCCCAGGGACTCACAAACAGAGAGGGAAGCGTGTTGATGGCACCTACCGTGATTACCAGTAAAGCTGACGCAGTAGTTCCTTCGGTTAACTGCTGTACTAACCATCCGACAGATAGAAGCTGTAACCATTGAGCACCGTTGGCGGAAAAATTGCCGATCCATAGAAATCTATAATTCGGGTAGTAAATCCAAGAGTCGAAGGTGTGAAGCCGGGGCATTTTAGAAAAGATACTCAAATTTTATGTGAACAACTCCTTTATGAGTCGATGTTAATCGTTCATTATCTGTATTGTTTGCAACGAATCGAATTTATAGGTTTGTCTAGTTTAGCAAAAATATTGCCGGAAAATTGCCGTTTTCGGAACTAACATAGGATCTTATTTTAGAAACCGTGATATTTTCACCATCGCCCGGAGCGAACTTAATTCTTTGGAATGTTCTTTAGATTATAGGTGAATATATGTAGACTAATCACATGTTGGAATCTTAAGGAGGGTGTATGACTCAAAATCAGGATAATCAAATCAGTCAACATATTGGCAACACCATTCTAGTTGTAATGATGGATGTAGAACTTGGACATGAAGCAGAGTTTGACCGTTGGTACAATGAGGAACACCTCCCGGAACGGTTGGAGATTCCTGGGTATGTCAGTGCACGGCGATTCAAACTTGAGGAAGGAAACGGGGTGCTTAAATATCTTTGTATTTGGGAATTAGAAGATGAAAGTCCCTTGGAAAGCGACCAATATAAGATGCAGAGAGCCCGACCGAGCTTCATCAGAGATGAAGCTAACAAGTATATTACCCAGCGGGCGAGAGGCCTTTACAAACAAATTTATCCGTTAGAAGGAGCTTTTGAAGACCATGCTGGGTCTTACCCTGAGCCAGTTTCAGGTTGATTTCAGGTAACTTGTTTGTCTATATCTTGGTAAGGATGAAGATCTCTTTGAGATCTTCAACTTCCTCTAAGTGCCATAGTCGATGTAGTAGCTCCTCAGTTTGGTCGGGCGAAAGCAGGTTTTTTGCTAACGAGCGAAATTTATCTTCCACTTCGCTATCGGTCATTGGATTAAGGTAATGACCCTTATGGTAAGGGACTTCAGAGGAGAATGTTAGTCCATCATTGGTTATGACTTCGACGTTACAGAGCATAGCTTCGGGCGCCCTGCGATCAGCTTCAGCCGAGCCTTCTACCTTTACCTTGCCCGTTAGCTCCAATAATCGTGGGTCTTTGATGTATCGGTCATCAAAGTGATCCTGAGTAACCATTCCGTATGTGAGGGCTACTGCAGTGGTGTAAGGCATGCTATGGTCGGCGGTTTCCCTAGTTTCAGGTTTCCATTTTTCCGGATCTCCGGCCATGATGTCTATAGCCTTTTGCATAGTTTTAATGTTTACTTGGGCAATTTTGTTTACGTCTGGCATCTTTTCCCGAACTTCAAGCGCAGCCTGGACTACAGTTTGCGAGTATTGACCGAGAGGAAACCGTTTAATACTGCATTCGGCTATCTTATAAGGAATATCTTTTCCTCCAAATGGATCGAGTTCATAACTCCCATGGGACACGGCTTTAAAAAACCCGCTTTCTCCCTCGAATATTGGAGTAGGTCCGGTTAGTCCTCTTTGAGCCAACATTGTGGCGAATACAGCGTTCCTACTTGCGTTGGCATAAGCGCAGCCTTTCCAATGAGATAGGTTCCCTAATCTAGTTTGTCCTAGTGCGATATTGGGAGCCACGCCCAAATTTACAGCTTGCAAGGTCTGTTCTTGACTCAGTCCTAATGACCTTGCCGAACCTAGCACGCTGGCGATGCAACCATTAGTTACGTGGTCGAAGCCTATATATTTTAGGGTAGCAGCATCGCCTAATCTACAAAACGTTTCATATGCCACTACTGTAGCTGTAATGGCCCGTCTTCCCCCTTTGCCTGACATTTCAGTCGATGATAGAACTGCCGCAATGCTGTCGCTGGGGTGCCCAGACTCGTTACTTGTGTATCCGTCGTTATAGTCCAAATATCGAATCATCACACCGTTGGCAAATGTTGCTAGATCAGGGCTACTACTTAAACCATTACCAATAACACTCGCAGGAGTCGAACTATTTACAGTTTGGGCTATGTCACGAGCTATTTTGCTAGGTTCGCTAGAATATCCACCTAGAGCACATCCAATAGTGTCTATAATCATCCTTTTGGTTAAATGAACTACATCTATTGGCAAATCAGTGTAGTGGAGATCTGTTGCGAACGTGCTCAATTGCTCTGCTATATCTGTCATTGGTAGACCTCCATTATTTTTTAGAGTCTTATTTTGGCTGCCATTGTATCCGAAATAAAATCCTTCAATTGGTGTTTGGAAATGTACGTTGTTTTTTAGATTATAAAATGGGAGTTTCGATTCTCTAACGTTGAGAGTAGGTCTCTACTAGATTTAGAAAATTCTGAAGCAGGTCATGTCCCACCGGTGTGAGGATCGATTCGGGATGAAATTGTACTCCTTCGACCGGGTATTCTTTATGTCGTAAGCCCATGACCATCCCCTGATCTGTCCATGCGGTAACCTCGAGGGAGTCTGGGATAGTGTCTCGGTATACTTCCAAGGAGTGATAGCGGATAGCTTCAAATGGATTCGGTAAACCTGTAAATATACCGGTATTGTTGTGATTTACCATTGAAGTTTTACCATGTCTAATTTCGTCTGCTCGGTCCACTGTAGCCCCGTAAACATCCCCGATACATTGGTGTCCCAGACAAACTCCTAATATTGGCATATAGGATCCAAAGGATTTTATTACTTGATTTGATATTCCCGCTTCTCTAGGAGTACATGGGCCAGGGGAAATTATTATGCCATCTGGAGACATTGACGAAACTTCGTCAATAGTGGTTTTGTCGTTACGTATAGTTACCACAGTTGCTCCTAATTCAGATAAATATTGATACAGATTATATGTAAAACTGTCATAGTTATCGATCATTAATAGCATTAAAATAGCTCCACGAATTCTAGCCAGTTGCCATCAGGATCTTGGGCATACATTACCTTGCGGATTAATATCCCGGTATCGTCTCTATGTTCGGCTGGCTGATTTATCGGATGGAGGCCTTGAGACGATTTGTCATTATAAAATCTATCAATGTCCTCTACGTAAAATGCTATGTGAGCAGCTCCGAGGTCATTGCGATTAATTCGGCCGTCGTTACCAGTTGGCGATAGGTATTGTATTAATTCTAACTGGTGGCCTTCTCCCGGGGTTACAAACGCACCTTTAATATGCGCATCCGTGAATCCCAGCACCTGATCTATGAATTTTCCCTGTCGTTCGGTACGCGTCTCTAATTTAAAACCTAACACATGGGTATAAAATTCAATCGAAGTATCTATATCTCGAACAACAAAGCCACTATGAAAAAATGATTTTAGCACCGCCTTTCATCTCCTCAATTGATGATTATTGTAATGTGTCTATTCCAGACCTTCCGCAAGGTCAATAGCTCTGAGTAAAGCCCCAGATTTGTGCTTGGTTTCCATGTATTCATCTTCAGCGATGCTGTCTGCAACTACACCACCACCTGCTTGGATATACATGACGCCATCTTTGTATATACCGGTTCTTAACACTAAGGCTGTGTCCATGTTGCCGGAGAAGCTGAAATATCCTACTGCTCCTCCATATGGTCCTCTTTTCTCACCTTCAACCTCTGCGATTATTTCCATAGCTCTAATTTTAGGGGCACCTGATACGGTTCCCGCTGGGAAGCAGGATCTCAGGGCGTCGTAAACCGTGAGATCTGGTTTCAATTCTCCTTCGACATGTGATACGAGGTGCATTACGTGAGAAAAGCGTTCTATTTCCATTAGTCGTGTTACAGAAACGGTTCCAGGCACGCTTACTTTTCCGATGTCATTTCGGCCTAAATCGACCAACATAATATGTTCGGCCTGCTGCTTCTCGCTATTCCGTAGTTCTTCTGCCAAAGCCTGTTCTTCTTCAGGGGTTTGCCCACGAGGGCGTGTGCCTGCAATTGGATGAGTCGCCACGATACCATCCTGGACTTGGGCTACGGTTTCAATTGCGGCACCTACAATTTGGAAATTGTCCAAGTTGAGATAATACATATAAGGCGATGGATTAACGCTGCGTAATGCCCTGTAGATTTGAAACGGGTGAACCGCAGTTTTACGGGAGTAACGTTGAGAGTTAACTACTTGTATAACATCACCTGCATAAATATATTCGACGCATTTTTCAACTGCTTGATGGTATCGTTCCTGTGTAAAATTAGATTGTACTTCAGATGAGGTAACGTCTCGCTCGGGTTGTTGTGTGAGTTCTTTTGGCAATTCAAGTGGCTTAGCCAGTCGTTCTGCTAGTTCATCAATTTTTGATATCGCTTTAGAGTATTCAGTATCTAAATCTCCATTTAGCCGGATATGGCTAACTATCTTAATGTCATGCCGTACATGATCGAAAATTAGTAGAGTATCGGAGAACATAAAGACTGATTCAGGCAAACCTTGAGGGTCTTCGGGCATGGTGGGAACCCTGGGTTCAAAATAATGAATCGTGTCATATGCAAGGTATCCGACACCACCACCGTGGAATCTAGGCAGACCTGGTACATGGATCAGCTTATGGCTCTCCATTTCTTCTTCTACCAAGGTTAATGGATCGACTTCTCCAAATTCTTCGCCGGCTCCTGTTTTTAAGACTCTGTAGGGTTCCGTCCCTATGAAACTGTATCTGCCTATACTTTCCCCACCAGTAACGCTTTCCAGCAAAAACGAATAAGGTGGTTTGGCTACCTTCAAGTAGGCTGACACAGGAGTTTCAAGGTCGGCGTTAATTGACCTGTAAATAGGGATTAGACTTCCTTTCCCCACTTGAGCTTTGATTTCATCAAGAGATGGATGATACAAACCTTGAACCGCCTTGTTATTTTAGATAGCTATTATCTGTATAAAAAAACCCGTCCCCAAGGGACGGGTTAATACCGTGTTGCCACCCTATTTTGAACCAACCAAATTCAGTTGGTTATATCTCGGCCGATAAAACAAAGGAGCTCGTCTCTTTGAATTTTCTCGCGGGTTAATAACGGTTCCCATCCGGCTTGGCCTACTAATGTACTGGAGGTTGAGTACGATTTCAGCTAGCAGCTCCGGGGTCCATTCGCTCCTATGCGCCTGGTGCCGGCTTCCACCTCGCCCGGCTCTCTGGCCCTCGCTTTAGGACTACTAATCCCCTTCAACGCCTTTTTCCGTATTCAATTTGATTCCGAGTATAAAGTTGACTTCAGAGAAGTGTCAAGGTTCGGGAGCCGTGTAGGGAAACAATTATCCAATGTTTTTATTTCAAAATCATATTCCTATATGATGACTGACCTGTTAAGGTATCAATAATATCTTTCCTGTCGTCTCTCTTCCCTCTAGCTGTCTGTGTGCTTCGACTGCATCCGATAATCCTAGGGTTAACCCAACTCTTATCTTTAATTCTCCTGAAGAAACCCACCCAATCACTTCGTTGGCTCTATACAGTAACTCTTTTCGCGTACTGGTGTAGTCTCCCAAACTTGGCCGAGTCAAAAATTTAGATCCCGTTCTGAGGGCATTTGTATCAAATTCCGGGACGGAACCACTCGCTTGACCGTATAAAACCATGTACCCTCGCGGCCTCAGGCATGAGAGTCCTTTGCTAAAAGTAGTTCTTCCTACGGCATCAAATACCATTTTCAATCCGTTGCCGTGGGTTATCCGTTTAATTTCATCTTCGAAATCATCGCTGGTGTACATGATCACCGAATCAGCGCCAGCCTCCTTTGCTAATTGAGCCTTGGCATCCGTTGAGACAGTAGAGAAAATCTCGCATCCTATACGTTTTAACATTTGGATCAGTAAAAGACCTACTCCACCTGCCCCTGCATGAACTAGAACAGCATCTCCAGTAGTTAATTGTGTTATGCCGAAAGTCAGGAAATGAGCGGTCATTGCCTGCAACATGGTGGCCGCTCCATCTGAGAATTCCATCGAAGTCGGTAATGGAACCAATAACCAAGATGGTACTACCGCGAATTCCGCATATGATCCTGTATGCATAGCGTAGGCTACCCGGTCTCCGACGGATACTTCGTTGACATTCGGTCCTATCGCTTTTACAACTCCTGCAGCTTCCCTGCCGGGCGTCCACGGCAAACTGGGTGGCGGATTGGTACCTTTCCGGCTGGAAACATCGGTGTAATTAACACCAATTGCTTCAATGGCTACGAGAGCTTCTCCAGGTCCTGGGGACGGTTCAGGTATTTCGTTGTATTTGAGAACTTCGGGACCGCCTATCTCATGGGCTTGTACTGCCTTCATATTTATACTCCTTGATATTTGATTCCTGAATAAGATGCTATGTGACGAGGAACTGGGTTCTAGTGTGTAGATATTTTAGTGAAAATATTTATCCACCTAAAACGGAAGCCATTCCTGTAATATTAGCTATATTTTCTAATCCTCTAAAGCTGTCAATAGCTTCCTCGATATGGTCAGGCGGTAGAATATATCGGCTGCAATATAAGAATTTGGCATCTAACTCTTCCTGTTCCAAAGGTAATTGCGGTTGTCCCCGGGCGAAGTCAGTGGTTTGATAAATTTTTTGTCCATTGTCTAGCTCTATAGAAATCGTTGACGGATAAGGTGACAACGGGCTCTTTTCCTCGGTGGCCTCGACAGAGATGCGGTCCATAAACAGGCGTACTTCCGAGTCTTCTAAAGCCGAACCAGAGAAAAAATCTATAAGTGGATGTCCATGCAAAAGTGCTATGGCTGTTATGTAGCCCGTCGATGATCGTGCTTCCCAGTCGTTTACTGGGTTGGAAAAGCGTAATTTCTTCATTGCGGTTTCGGTTATTGACACATGTACCCGCTTTATTTGCTTAGGCTCTATGCGGTGAAGTTGTACAAGTTGTAGAGTAGCATCAATGACGGAATGACTAGCAGAATTGCAAGGGTATAATTTCAAAGTGACACCTGGATCGGTAATATCAGGAGAGCTACTTAAATAACTTAACAATTCTGTTTCAGACTGGGTTGTATCACAGTTAAATAACCGATCTAAATTTGAGTGAGGGTTTTTTGGATCTGATAAGCCAAGTTGGGCTAATCTGCCTGATATGACTCCTTGCATCGCTATTTGGCCGCTTATTAAGGCTGAAGAGCTTCGAGTAATATCGTCAACCATGCCGTGAATATAGTTGCTTGAGATGGTTAATGCATGCTCTAGTTGATTTGAATTCAAACCTAAAATTATCCCCGCGGCTACCGTGGAGCCAATCACTTCTGGTGTCAGTTTCATATCGGGGGAATTGGTGCTGATCAGGTTGTTATTTTCAGATAACAGTCTGGATAGTTTGGATGTTACGTTGCATCCATTTACGAATGCCCTTATTACATCTTGTCCTGTAGATCCGATCATTTCGCCTAGGGCCATAACAACCGGGAATACAGTACAGCTTGGATGTATTCCTAGCGGAATGATTTCGTCATCAAAATCTAATAGTCTTACCATGAGCCCATTTGCGAGCGATGCATATGCCGGAGAGCTACGTAATCCTTGCCCGATAATAGTACACTTGCCATTACCTCCCATTTCTTGGACGAACTTGGTAATTACTTGTCCATCGGGTTGGGCAGCTGCGGCTAGGGAAACAGCAGCCGCGTTTAGCATCATTTCTTTGGCGATCTCTACAGCTTCGGTTTTTAGAGATTCGAACCCACCCTGTTCTGTGATATGTCGTGCAATTACATGAGTAATGGCCATTTGCCCAACGCTCCCGTATGAGGTTAGTGCTTACAAAATATACGGATGCAGAATACTAGCCTGAGATTGTTCTCGCAACGTGAGTCGGCTCACACATGATCGAGTTTTTGAGTTATTATTAATCGTAATACTTAGAATGGAAATTACGGGATAGCTAAAGGGAGTTGAATTTTATGAGCTATGAATTTATAAAAACTGATCGTGTTGATCGTGTAGGTATCATCACTTTGGACCGACCAGAAGTACTAAATGCATTGAGCGTCGGACTTACGAGGGAATTAGATGATGCCATAACCGAAATTGAAGGTGATGACAGTTTCGGTGCTATAGTGATCACCGGATCCGGAGAACGAGCATTCTCTGCGGGAGCAGACATTCATGAGAATCGAGAACTTGATTCGGACGAAAGGGAGAAAATTACATCAGAACGTTCGGAATACTCATGGCATTTGACAACTGCGACTAAGCCAATCATAGGTGCCATAAATGGTCTCTGTTATGGTGGCGGGACAGTGATGGCAACTTCCATGGATTTTTTGATTGGATGCGAAAAAAGCAGCTTTCGTTTCTTGGCTGTTAATTACGGGCAAATGAACGCGACCTGGAGTCTTCCAATGCTGGTTGGTATCAATCGCGCCAGAGAATTACTTTATAGTGGCAGGGAAGTTTTTGCAGAAGAGGCTTACCATATTGGCCTGATCAACCATTTGGTACCCAACGATCAGTTAATGGATAAATCGATAGAGGTTGCTGCTGGAATAGCTAAGAATCGTATAGAGGGCGTCGCTAATATAAAACAAATCTTGAGAGAACATAGTGGATTACCTTTTGAGGAGCAGTATAAGAACGAAATAGAATCAAGGAAAGGTAGGTTCCAGGGACTTTCAGTTCAAGATGGATTCAAGGATTTTTTGGATAGGAAAGGCCGAAAGCCTCGTGTTTAACATTTGATTCGGAAACATTATTTCAAAGACCTCCAGTTTAGAAACTGGAGGTCTTTGTGTTTAAGATCCCCTACTGACCACGCGATGATTGGCTGATAATATAAACGTTCTTAAATTCTCAACTGATTTGTGGCAGATAGGAATCTTATGAGTCAACATTACGGGAATCAAACGCCTCCCCTCTCTAAGAGATCAGATCATCCTGATGTGATAGCACCAGATGGTTCTGAAATCCGTTTCCTAATAAATAATCGACACTCTGCTATTACAGCGAGCATGGTAGAAGTTACTCTTCGGGCGGGTCAAACTTCGAAGCCAGTCTGGCATCGTAATGTTGAAGAAATCTGGTACATTTTGGAGGGAAGCGGTACGGTTTGGCGTTACGGACCTAATGCCGATCCAACGTCTGTTCATGAAGTTCACGTCAGTAAAGGGGATAGTTTAGTTATACCTGTGCTCTGGCGTTTTCAGTTCGGTGCAGGAGAATCAGAGGACTTGATCCTTTTATGTTTTACAGTGCCACCGTGGCCCGGAGAAGATGAGGCCCAGCCGTCCGATTTTGGAGGCCTGGGCCCTCCGAATATATAAATGTTACAGTAGACCTTATTGAATCAAGCTCAAAACGGGTCTATCATTGGACACTAGGGACGTGGACAAAACTTATTACAGTAACTAATTGTGCGTGGAAGGTTATTGATATAGACACATCATTTCGGCAGTCGCTATAGCAGAGGTTGTAACAGTTACAATTAGATATGTGGACGGTTTTAAAAGCTCCTATATTAGGTTTAAACAAACATATTCTTGAATGGCAAAAGGAGAGACATGCTAGCTGGTGTAACAAGGCTTAGACATATCAATCACATCACATATAACGTTAAAGACAAAGATGCTGCTTTGAAATGGTACCAGGAAGTTCTGGGTTTAAAGCAAATCCCCAAAATGGTCAATGGAGATCATCTTTACTGGCTTCAACTTCCTAGTGGAGCTATGGTTCACATCATTGAAAATGCTGACGCTCCTTCTGCCCCCTCTCATCATACAGCCTTTGAGGTCGATGAGATTGATGCGGCCCATAAAGAGTTAGGTGATATGGGCGTAGAATGCACCGAGATACAAACTAGGAATGATGGACAACGTGCTTTTTATTTGAACGATCCAGATGGGAACCGGATCGAGATTTGCACTACATCAGGATTCGGTGTTTTGGTTTAAGGTAAGTCACTCCACAGATTAAGAGAGTGATATTACGGTAAAGTCATTACAGGTCTGATTGAGATTAAAGGTGATCCTTAGGCTGGGAAGGTTGAGGATTGCCTTTTTATTAAAACTCCGCCTATTAGCCATTACCGGCAGATGGCCGGAATTAAGTAAGCTTAGTAATTGTGCCGTCCGTATAAAGAATATTAATAGTATTTAAAAGGTCTCTTTCTAGCCTTTCTGGATCTATATTCTTGAACTTGGCTTTTATATTGTTCCAAATACTATCCAACGAGGAACAAGTCAACATCAGAGACACTAATTCGGCTACGAGGTTGCTGCATTCGGTCCCCTCAGGCCTTTCCGGAGTTATTAAAACATATCCCCATTGGAACTCCCCATCCCCGAGCACAGGTTTAATTTCTATTTTAGAGCCTTCTATCAACGTTGGAATTAATTGAGATATATATGACGATGAAATATCCATTTCAGACAGCAATGAATCTGCTTCCGATTTGCGCAAGGAACGGGTATCGGATACGTCGTTAATTTCGGCTAAGAGTTCGTCTGGAAGCTGCCCACGGTCTATCACTGCTCTTTCATATCCCCTGGGTGCCTGTCCAGCAACTGCGTGTATAAATGCCTTCCGGGAATCGTAGCTCGTCTCAACTCCAAGTAGCCGACGGGCCTCCCAAAAGTAAGAGTCCACTGTTCTATTACTGGAGTAGAACAGTTTCGCCAATTCTCTGAAATGCTGGTATTCCTGAGAGTAAAGATTGTCATAAACCTCTTCGGAAGCTTTTCCTAGATCTTTGTCTTTGATGGCAGTGGTTATGTGTGCTGCTGCGAGTATCCCAGACATGAACGCTAGATGAACTCCAGATGAAAACAAAGGATCGATGAAACAGGCCGCGTCTCCTACCAGTATGTAGTTATCACCGACCAAGGGTTTGTTAGTGTAAGACCAATCTTTTATCACAAATGGATCTGAGACTAATTCGGAGTCTTTAAGCATCTCAGCCGTGTATTTGGATTGATTGATATTTTGTATTAAGAATTCTTTTATTCCTAACCGGGATATTTCTGACTGGCCAAATTCGCTGTCTACGACAGCACCTACACTGGCAACACCTGTATGTAGAGGGATATTCCAAATCCAACCGTTTCCAGTCGACTCGATAAGAATATTAGTTTGGTCTGGCTCTGGCAATCTGGATCCACCTTTGAAATATCCGTAAACAGCTAAGTTTTGGAAAAATTGATCCCATTCGCGTAAATTCAACTGACGAGCCAAGAGGCAATTAGATCCGCTTGCATCCACTATAAAATCAGCCCCAATAGATCCTTTGCGGTTGAGTTGGTGTATGTAATTGACGGTAACGGATCCATTATCCAAAAAATCTATAGATGTCACTTGATGATTTTCACGTACATCAACACCGTGTTTTTTGCTGTTTTCTAACAGAATTTGATCAAAAGTAGGTCGCCAAACTTGAAAAGCATTGGGATATTTATGGTTTGTTTCTGCGAAGTACCAACTCCAAGGCTGTTGTTGGCTTCCCCAAACCATGGTAGCCCCATATTTTGGCAGAAACCCAGATCTTTCAACTTCTGTAAGGACTCCCAGGTCTTTCAAAACCGGCATGCTAGCAGGGAGTAACGATTCTCCAACATGATCCCTAGGAAAATTTTCTCGCTCCAGCAGGGTAACGTTCAATCCCTTACGGGCCAACATTGTGGCTACGGTGGTTCCCGCTGGTCCACCACCTACTACAACTATTTGAGGGCTGGCTTTATATGATTCGGGATTATTAGAGAGCAATTATTTAGCTTTTTCCATACTTATTTGAGTTTAAAAAGAGGCACGAACCCCGTGCCTCTTTTAGTAATGTTGATATTAATTTTATAGTGATAGAGATTCTATCCCTTTTGCTCCCATAGTGCTTCCAACACCCTGCCCGGGTTCATGGGTAGCGTCTCCATTCGTACTCCGATTGCATCATGTATAGCATTGGCAATCGCAGCCATAGGAGGAACTAGGGAAACCTCTCCTACACCTCTGACCCCCAGTGGGTGGCCCGGATTCGCGACTTCTACTATTACGGTATCTATCATTGGGAGATCAAGGCTTATAGGCATGCGATAATCAAGGAAGCTGGAATTCATCATTTGGCCTTGATCGCTAAGGAAATATTCCTCGTTTAATGCCCAACCGATTCCTTGTACCGCTCCTCCTTGTATTTGCCCTTCGACATAACTTGGGTGTATAGCTTTCCCGCAGTCTTGAATAGCGGTGAATCGTAGAATTTCTACTTTTCCTGTATCCGGGTCTACCTCAACGTCAACTATATGAAGCCCAAATGCATTGCCTACTCCTCCTGGATTCGCGGTCCCCCTTCCGACTACTGGACCACCGGTGCCGTTAAGTCTCCTAGATAATTGATCGAAGGTTAGCCTGAGCTCAGGATCAGATTTATGTGAAAGAACTCCGTCTTTATATTCTGTATCTTCAACAGCGCAATCCCATATCTTAGCTGCTCTTTCTAGCATTTGAGTTCGTACGTCTTCTGCAGCTTGATATACAGCTGTACCCATCTTAAACGTTACTCCGCTCCCTCCTGCTCCAGAACTGTATCCTATAGAGTCAGTGTCTGCTATCGACGGTTTGACTTTTTCAGCAGGTATCCCGAGAACCTCTGCTACGTGCATTGCCATTGCTGCTCTGCTACCACCTATATCGGGAGATCCTTCAACTAGGCTCACATTACCATCTGGCATCACGCTGACTACTGCGCTCGCTGGCCCTGACCCATTAAACCAAGCTCCGGCTGCTACACCTCTACCTCTATTGGGGCCTTCTAATGGCGTTAGCCAATGAGAATGTTGCTGTGCAGCCTGTAAGATTTCTACAAATCCAATCTTGCGGTAAACGGGTCCGGTGGCTTGCCTGCTACCCTCTTTGACCGCATTTAAGTATCGCAGTTCGACCGGGTCCATCCCTAATTTGCGGGATAATTCATCAATAGCTTGTTCAGCCGCAAATGAGGCTGAAGGGGATCCTGGTGCGCGGTAAGCAGATGATTTCTGAACGTTGGTAACTACGTCGTATCCTTCGATAAAGGCGTTACTTACTTCGTATGGCGCAAACATCGTGCGACAACCCGAAGGTACCGGTGAACCGGGGAATGCCCCTGCCTCATAAATGAGTGTGGCTTGGACTGCTGTTAATTTCCCGGCACTGGTCGCTCCAATTTTGACCTTTATGTGGGTTCCGGAAGTAGGACCGGTACCGATGAATACTTCCGTACGGCTCATTGCGATTTTAACCGGACGACCAGTCTTACGAGACAGGATGGCGACTACCGGCTCCAGATAGCATCCACCCTGACCTTTTCCTCCAAATCCGCCACCTATCTCCATAGGGATGACTTTTACTTGAGAAACTGAGATTCCAATTATCTTAGCTGTGTGATCTCTGAGAGCGAAGTGTCCTTGACTGCTAGCCCAGATAGTTACGGTGTCATTTGTGTTCCATTGGGCAGTAGCAGAATGGGGCTCTATATAACCTTGATGCACTGGTTTAGTGTGGTATTCTCGCTCTACTATGAGATCAGCTTGTTTAAAACCTTGTTCCGGATCTCCGAGTTTGAATTCAAAATGATTGGCTATGTTGGAGTTATCGCCAACAGCTCCAGAACTATATCCGCCCGGTCGGAGAGCTGGGCTATCGAGTGACAAAAGCCGTTCGTGTACTAACGGTGCCCCCTCTTTCATGGCTGAATCAGCATCTAATACAGGAACTAATATCTCATATTCCACGTCTATTAACTCTAGAGCTTGTTCAGCTAAGGCTGGGCTAATGGCTGCTACTGCAGCTATTGCATGCCCTAGATATAGAGCTTTTTCTTTTGCTAAAACATTCCTGCTGTAAAAGCCATAATTGACGTTGGCACCCTCTTCTAAATCTGCGACTTCTGCAGAAATATCAGGTAGGTCCATGCCTGTAACTACGGCTTCTACTCCCGTTAAAGCGAGTGCTCGGGTAGCGTCTATTTTTTTTATCCTTGCATGAGCGTGGGGGCTGCGAAGAATTTTGCCGTGTAACATGCCGGGTAGATGGATGTCCGCGGCGTAACGGGCGCGCCCCATCACCTTATCCGCCCCATCGTGTCTGATAGGCCGTGTTCCGACTACATTGTATTCTTCAGTTGAGAGTACTTGGTTAGGTTTGTAATCCAGCATTAAAGCCTCCCTGAACAATGTTTACATTGAACAATGTTTACATTGATATCCAATAGGATCAATTTGTAATTATTAATTTACCACAAAAAGAGGAGTGCTATGTAGTCAGCCGATAGGTTAGATTAATTCAAGAATCGCTACTTTGCGCTTGACATGATATTTTGGAAGTCCTACTCTTCAACTCGACGATGATTGAGTTTAAGTGGAGGGCAACCATGGCTGATCCTGAGGCAGGAATGGTGATGTTATTGAATCCTACAGCTCCACCAAGAGAAATTAAATACCCTATGGCGGAGCGTTTGCCGGATTTGGGTGGAAAAACGATAGGGTTTTTATGGAATAATAAGCCCAATGGTGATGTGTTATTTGGTAGGCTTGAGACGTTGTTGAGGGAAAAATACGAAATTAAAGATGCTGTATACGGCCAAAAACCTACGGCATCTATACCGGTCTCCAAAGAAGTATTGGAGCAAATGGTTGCTTCAGCTGATGCAGCAGTTGTTGGGTTAGGTGATTGAGGATCTTGTACGTCGTGGAGTATCCACGACGCGGTAGAATTAGAGAAAAGAGGTATACCCACGGTTACTGTCTGCACACATCTATTTACGAAATTAGGCAATGTTGAGAGGCGATCATTGGGAATGCCCGAATTGCCTCTGGTAGTTCCTCAGCATCCTTTAGGTGGCCTTCAGGTTGATGCTGTAATCGAAAAGGCCGATATATTGTTAGAGCATGTAATTGCCGGATTAGTAAACTCTTAAAAACTTTCCTTAGTTCATTCAAGACAAAGTTAATTAAAAAAGAATGCCCGGCTCGAGATGGAGCCGGTATTTCTATTTATGATTCTTGGTATATCAAAATTTCCGTATTATGGACGGAAGGTCACATAAAGGAGATAGATTTTGGTTAATCTAGATTCCGAGCAGTTCGAACTTCGAGACGACTACGAACTGATTCAAAATTGGTTCATGGATCAGGGTTGGGGAGACGGGCTGCCTATTGTTCCTCCTACTTTAGATAGAGTTGAACGTATGTTACGAGGAACGGGTATGCCTCCAGACCACATAGTCGGTGAAATCCCTCCTAACTACGGTTCAGCTACTGTGGAACGGGTTGCGATCAATTCGGTTATGGCCGGTTGCCTTCCGGAGTATTTGCCAGTGGTCTTGGCTGCTGTTGAAGCGATCAGTGACCCGGCGTTCAATTTATATGGAATACAGGCTACTACGCATTCATGTGCTCCTTTGGTGATTGTAAATGGTCCGATTAGAGAGTCTCTGGGTATGAACAGTTCATCTGGAGCTTATGGTCCCGGATGGAGATCCAATGCAACTATTGGAAGAGCTGTACGCTTAGTTTTGCTGAATATAGGGGGTGGTTATCCCGGAACTGGAGATATGTCTACACAGGGAGCCCCTTCAAAATATACTTACTGTATAGCTGAAAACGAGGAGGCGAACCCCTGGCTTCCCTTACACGTGGAGAGGGGATTTCAAAAGGATGAGAGCACAGTAACTGTTTTAGCAGGAGAACCGCCCCATAATATTAATGATCATTCGGGCCGTTCTGCCGAGGATATTTTAACTCTCGTAGCGGGAGCCATGGCTGTGACGGGAGCTAACAATGCTTATACTGGTGGTCAGACTTTGCTGGCGCTAGGTCCGGAACACGCTAATACAATAAGTATTGATGGATTTGATAAGTTGGCGATCTCCCAGTGGTTATCCAAACACGCTAGAGTACCTCTGGAAAGGTATACTCATGATACGCTGATGGAAAGGTTCGGAAGGATACCAGATGGTCCTGTTCCGATGGTCTCTTCTTCAGATGATTTAATTATTATGGTTCTTGGTGGACCTGGAAAGCATACCTCTTGGGTTCCAACGTTTGGAGGGTCCACCAGCGCAGTTACGAGATCAATTAATCTGCCCTAACATGTACTGAATAATGAGTTGGCTTACTTACCCCCTTTCGGTTTTCCGGTATCGCAATTTCACTTTTGTTTGGTCTTCCACTACTTTGGTGGGGATAGGGACACAAATGGAAGCTGTAGTACTGGGTTGGTATATCCTGGCTATTACTGAATCGCCTCTTTTGGTAGGTTTGATATCCGCTGCTCGAATGTCTCTAAATGTGTTTGCCTTATTTGCGGGAGCTGTGGCGGATCGAGTACCCCGAAATAAACTTTTAGCTGTTGTTGAATTTACCATGGCGTTTTTGGCAGTTCTAATGTTGGGTTTGATAGTTAGTGGCTCGTTGCAGATGTGGCATATTTTTTTTATAGCTGTAATTACAGGTATGGTAAGGGTGTTTCAAATTCCATCGGCCCAATCATTAGTAGCAGACACATTACCGCAAGACCGCATTTCGAATGGTGCTGCATTCAATACTCTTGGTAGGAATATAGCAATGGTTGCTGGTCCTTTGGCAGGGGGAATTCTATACAAGAAGATGGGCCCCCAGGGAGCGTTCGTTGCTATAGCTATTCTTTATTTTGCCAGTGGTTGGTTTGCCTACTTTATAACTTCTCGGCAGAGTAATCTTAAGGCTAATTCTGAGCCGGTACTTCAGAATGTGATTAGTGGCGTGAAATATGTTAAAGGCGAACAGGTACTTTGGGCCACATTGGTGGTAGCTTTGATTATCGAATCTGCTGGATGGACATTCCATACTACGCTTGTTCCTATATACGCTTGGAATGTTTTGAATACTGATTCGGCGGGTCTGGGGTTGTTATTGTTTGCTTTCGGATGTGGATCTGTTTTGGGATCTGTAGGGTGGGCGTTTATTCCTAACCTTAGTCACATTGGGAAATTGATGGTTGTCGCGGTCATTTTTTGGCATTGTAGTATATTGGTTTTTTCTACTACGTCTTCTTTCTATATCGCAATGGTAATTCTGATTGCAATAGGAGCTGGGTTTGGCTCTACTCAAGTATTTATGTTGTCCGCATTACTAGGTACTGCTTTGGCAGAATACAGGGGTAGGGTAATGAGTCTTAGGTCAATGGCTATATATGCCTTTGCGCTTGGTAGCATTTTTACTGGCGCTATGGCTGGAATTTGGGGTTCGCAATTAGCGGCCAGTATCACTGGGATATTGGGTATCACGCTTGTAATTATATTGATTTCGGTAGCTCCGAAACTGAGAAGATTATAGGTGCCTTTAAACACGATTAAAACCAAGTATTCCTAACTAATTGTTGCAGTAATTGGAATGTTGACTTAGCAGATTATGACAATGGGTTATCTGTAAAAGTGATGGACAGTGGGCCGTATGGGTCTATATAATCGTTGAGCTGGTCCAGCGGCTTATTGTCTATCTTACAGGGAGAGGTGCCGGAGTGGACGAACGGGCGCGACTGGAAATCGCGTAGGGGCTAACCGCCTCTCGAGGGTTCGAATCCCTCCCTCTCCGCCGTTGAACAGAGTGGGTTTGTCCTTGTGACGGGTCAGTCCTACGCTGAACCCACAATTAGTCACCCCTCTGATACACTTCTTTATTTGCGCAGGACTCAAGCATATCTCCATTCAAACCTTTTATCAGATTACGGATGGCTAGCATCATGGTGTTTAACCGGGTTGGAAGTGCGGCACTCCCTATGTGAGGAGTGATTATTATATTATCCAGAGATAGTAATGGGCTGTCAGGAGCTATCGGTTCTGGTTCAGTAACATCTAGGGCTGCTCCATAAATCCATTTTTCGTTAAGCGCATTGTACAGGGCTTCAGGGTCAACCACTGGACCTCTTGAAGCGTTGATTAGTATTGATGTGGGTTTCATCATTTTTAGCTGCGGTTCACTAATGATGTGCCTTGTTTCTTCATTTAGCGGTACGTGTAAGGAAACAAAATCACATTCTTTCATTAAATCAGGGAGTGATCTGTACTGCATAGAGTGCAAAGATTCCAATTCCGGTTTACGAGTTTTTGAATAATATAATAAGTCCATATCGAAACCCCGGGCTCTCTTGGCGACTTCCTGGCCAATTTGGCCCATCCCAATTATCCCTAGTGTTGCCTCATGTATATCTATACCGAGCCAATGCATCGGGTGATGCGCTAATTGCCATTGTCCTTGTCGAACCCAACGCTCGCTTTCACCGATTCTTCTTGCGGTAGCCATCATAAGAGCGAACGTCAAATCCGCTGTAGATTTTGCTAATATCCCTGGTGTATAACCGACCGGTATCAAGCGCCTCGTAACTTCCGTGAGATCAATATTATCTAGGCCAACGGATAACTGGCTTATCACTTTTAGTTTAGGGGCTGCATCAAGTAGATCGCTGTCTATTCTGTCCATGATGTTGGTCAACAACCCGTCTACGCCTGATGATTTCTCTCTCAATTGAGCCGGTGTAGGAGGTTTATCGTCGGGCCATAGGTCGATGTCAGCATGCTCTGCAAGGGTATTTAGTGCAGGCTCTAGAATGCGTCGTGTAACAAATACTTTTGGCAATGTCATGTTTACTTCCTGAGGTGCAATTGTCCAAAAATTGTATTAAAGAAGAAGCAAAATTACCAGACATGGTTTTGAGGGCCTTCAAGAGTGAGTGCTATACTGAATTCAAATTACTCGGTATCGGAGGATTAAATGGCCCTGTTTCTATCTGAAGAAGAGGTAGCTAAATTGCTACCTATGGGTGAATGTATCGGCGTGCTGGAAGAAGCTTTTAAGCATTCATCTGATGGGAAAACTGATATCCAGCCTCGTTCTAGAATTCGTATGCCTAATGGGTTTTTCCATTTTATGGCAGCTGCTGACGCTGGCCACGGTGTTTTCGGATACAAGGCGTACCCATCATTTGCCGGCCCGGGTGGCAGCAAATTCTTAGTTATGCTCTATGACTATGAATCTGGGCAATTATTAGCTTGTTTAGAATCTGCGCGCTTGGGTCAAATTCGTACTGGGGCAGCATCTGGATTGGCTACGAAATATATGGCTCAAGATAATGCCAGTACAGTCGGAGTTATTGGCTCAGGGTTTCAGGCTAGGAGTCAATTAGAAGCTATCTGCTCTGTACGGGATATCAAACAGGCGAAAGTGTTCAGTCGGAGGGAAGAAAGGAGAACGGATTTCGCTGGCCGTATGTCTGAGCGTTTGCAGATTGATATTGAGCCCGTATCTACCTCAGAAGAGTGTGTTTTTAATTCAGATATTGTGGTGACCATTACATCTGCTAGGGAGCCGGTATTTAAAGGAGATTCCCTTAAGCAAGGAGCTCATGTAAATGCTGCCGGTAGTAATCACTGGATGAGGGCTGAAATCGATGAAATCACAATTTCTCGATCCAGCTTAATCGTAGTGGATGACTTAGAGCAGGCGAAGGTTGAATGTGGTGATTTGCTTTCAGCTGAGGCAAGGGGCACGTTCAGATGGGATATGGCTCAGGAGTTGAGAGATGTTATAGGTGGCAGAATTTCAGGGCGCTCTTCCAATGATAATATAACGTTATTTGAATCCATGGGAGTAGCTCTCGAAGATATAGCTGCTGCTCAATTTGTATATCATAAGGCGGTGGAGCAAGGAGTAGGGCAGCAGTTGCCTTTTTAATCCCGTTAACAAGATGGTGTGGTTAGCATATACTGGTTATCATAGGTTGCCTTTTTAACGTTTGATGATACTGATGTTCAGATAATTGCACAAACTCGTCATTGGAGGGACAAAAATGTCTTATACGCCTAAGAATCTCGGTCACGTAGTTATGAGAGTGAGAGATATGGACCGGTCCCTGGATTTCTATACGCAGGTTATGGGATTGACTATCATGGAAAGAAGTTCAAGTGGGACCGTGTTCATGTCGGCAGATACTGAGAAGTCACATGAATTGGCTATAAGGGCTATCGGGATAGACGCGAATGGCCCGGATCATTCTGTTATTGGTCAAGCTCATATGGCTTGGCAGATGGAGAGCTTTGAAGATCTACAGGAGTTGTATTTCAGATTGAAAGAAAATGATGTCAGGATAATACGTATAGGTGATCATGGTGTCTCTCTGGGTGTATATATTCTAGATCCGGATGACAACGAGATAGAAGTTTATTATGAGCTTCCTAAATCAGATTGGAAAAGTCCCGAAGGCAAAGGGTTGTTCGGGGGGAATTTCCCAAAACAATTAATTGAAGTTGCCAACGTTGCTGGCGAATAAGATGTTTCCTCTACAAATTTATTTGATGTGGTAGGTATTCGTAACTATTAATTCAGTGAGTCGATCAGGACACTGTAGGGGTTTAGACCATATTATCGGGTTGATGGAGGGGTTTTGATAATTCGTTTGTATACCGGAGAAAATGGGCAGGCTTGTTTTGAGGATCTAAATATTCCAGGAGAAGATACGCAAGTAGTTGACTTGGAGCCAGGCGCAGATATGACATTTCGTCGCTTCCCCGATGGCCATTTTAGCGATTGGCATAACGCTCCTAGGTTGCAATATGTAATAGTACTGGTCGGTCGAATGGAGATCGGCGTTGGAGACGGTACCAAGCGTATTTTAGACCCGGGGGATATTCTACAGGTAGAGGATGTGACTGGGCAGGGCCATACAACCAGATCTCTTGGTCAGCGTGTAGTCGCTAGCGTGCCGTTAGTATCAAATTCTGCTTAGGTGCAACATTAATTTCCTGATGGTAGTCCTAGTTTTCCGGGGTTGAGAATATTGGCAGGGTCCAAAATATCTTTCCAAGTATGGATAATGTCATGGTTGATACCCATTTCTCTAGATAAGAGATGGTTAAGTTTTATTCCTACCCCGTGACAGTATTCCATGATACCCCCCATGTCCTGGGCCAATGTCAAAACGTTTTCTATTCCATCAGCTAGAAGATCCCGGGCCTCTAGATCATCTGGATTTTCAGGAATTATCATCATGGAAAAAAATTCAGGACGGCTCCAAATTGCGTATTCTATTACCTTCAATTTATGAGACACTAAAATCTGCTCTGCTTTTCGCTTATAATCCAAGACTTTGCTAACTGGCAGGGCTAAGTGTAAATAATCGAACCCGCGTCCTCGCTGTCTCTCCCACCGTATCTTCCGAGATTTCCCTAAGGCATTAATTTTGTAATTCTCGGCTGAATCTCTTCTAGTTGACCAGTAGTGCAAAGTTGGTTCAGGGCCTATATCCCTCCCTCCGAAGGCTTTGCATATTTCTTTGGTTCGGGTTTCTTGAGCGGCTACACCTTCTTCGAAACCTTCAAACATGAGGAAAAGTCTAGTTTCGTTATTCTCTTGAGTCAGATCCAGTAGTGTTGGACGAATCCCAATGGCGTGTAGCTCTGTCGCGGCATTGAAGCCCTCAGCGAAGCTATCAAACTCCATGGTAGCAAATCTTTGGGATTCGGGGAGTCGGTACATTTTTATGGTCGCTTTAGTTATGATACCGAATACCCCTTCAGTTCCTATAAAGAGATGATTTAAATTAGGTCCTGAAGAATATTTAGGTACAGATCGAGTGGATATTTTGCGCCCGTCGGGAAGCACAATCTCGAGGGAAACTACTTGATCTCCCATAGGTCCGTGTGCACCGGCTCTATAGCCAACACCGTTGGTCGAGATAGTCCCTCCAACGGTTGCAATTGGAACACTGTAAGGATCGTGTCCGTGCATCATTCCTAACCCGTTCAGGTGAGTTTCTAGGTCTCCTAAAATTACTCCTGACTCAACTGTGGCCGTCATATCTAGCACATTTATGTCTACTATATTGTTCAATCGGGCGAGATCTAAGATGATTCCGCCGTTTACGGGTAGTACGCTTCCCATGACTCCGGTTCCACCGCCGTACGGTATGACTGTTATTTGTGATTCCTGTGCCCAATGCAATATCTTGCATATTTCAGCTGTAGATCCTGGTTTAACCACTAAGTCAGCTAATCTTGTAAAAGCGTCTTCTGCATAAAATGCCCTTGAGGGTGTTAGGGCGTCACAGGAGTATCTGTCCAAGTCTGCGGGAGATGAGAGGATGTATTGGGATTCCAATATTTCAGCCAATGATTCTTGGATTAAGTTCGGTATCATTTAAGTATCTATCAGCCAGTATTTTGATTGGCAGTTATGTGGCTTGCGTAATTTGCGATTGTATTCATTGCAGAGACAAAATTCTGGAAGGTATAACGTCCAATCATGTGGGGTTAGATTTAGCTTCATATTGCCATTCTGAACCCTGAGGTTGGTCTTCTATGGTTACTCCATGGTTCGCCAATTCATCGCGTATCATATCTGCAAGACTATATTGCTTAGCATCTCGAAGCTGTTGTCTAGTCGATACTAACAGGTCTATAAACGGTTTAGCGGCTATGTCATTTGAATTAACGGTTTTATCTTCAAAAGTTAGACCCAGGATGGATCCCAGATGCTTAAGAGTATTCTGCGCGGGTTCAGTGTTTTTACCTGATTCACATGCCCGATTTATCTCCCGGGCTAAATCAAATAGGCAGGCAATTGCTTGAGGTGTGTTTAAGTCGTCGTCCATAGCCAGCAAGAACCTGTCTTTAAACGGTCGGGGATCTAATTCCTCTCCAGTTGCGCTGACTGTCTTTAGGGCCTGCCTCAAGCGGTCCATACTTCTTTCCCGAGCAGCGGCACCTTCGGAACTATAGCTTAGCGGACTACGGTAATGGGAATCTAGAAAATAGATTCGGAGAGCGTCGGGAGTGTAGTTTTCGAGAGCCTCTTCAGCGGATACCAGGTTCCCCAGGGATTTACTCATCTTGTCTTCTCTAAATTGCAGAAGACCGTTGTGTACCCAGTGTCGTGTGAATGGTACTCTTCCCGTAAAGGCCTCGCTTTGAGCGATCTCGTTTTCATGGTGCGGAAACACTAGATCGTGTCCACCACCGTGTATATCTAGAGGATCGCCGAGTTGGTCTAAGGCCATAGCGGTGCACTCAATATGCCAGCCTGGTCTGCCGGCCCCCCAGGGGCTGTCCCAAGATGGTTCTCCTGGTTTGGCTGCTTTCCACAGAACGAAGTCCATTGGGTGTTCTTTGTTCTCATCGACTTGAATACGTGCTCCAGCTATCATACCGTCTAAAGTTCGGTGACTGAGTTTGCCGTAGTCGTTACTTTTAGTGACTCGGAAATATACGTCTCCATTAGCCGGATAAGCGAATTCTTTATCGATTAGCGTAGTAATAGTAGAGATGATACCAGGTATTTCCTGTGTTGCTCTGGGATAGGAATCGGCACGTTGCACGTTCAATCGGTCCATTGTTGCAAAAAAATCACCGATAAAACGGTCGGTGAGCTGGTCCCCAGTTATACCTTCTTCATTAGCTCGTTGTATTATTTTATCGTCTACATCGGTAAAATTCTGAACGTGTTTAACGTCGTATCCAAGATATTCCAGATATCTCCTCAAAGTGTCGAAGACGACGTAACTGAGAGCATGTCCTACGTGGGTTGATGAGTACGGAGTTACGCCACAGACGTACATCTTGACAGTTTTACCATCGTAGGGTTGAAAGAGTTCCTCTTCCCCAGTTAACGTGTTAAAAAGCTTCATGAGTTCTTCTCAATTGCTGCAACTGCGCATGCAGCAATCCCTTCTTCCCTGCCGATAAAGCCCATGTAGTCTGTAGTGGTTACTTTAATGCTTAGTTGTTCTGGAGTTATTAAAAGGGTTTTTGAAGTTAGTTCTATCATGTCTTTTAAGAAGTGCGATAGCCGGGGTTTTTGAGCGATTATTGTAGCATCAACGTTTGTTATGCGCCAACGGTTCACATCCAATAGATCTACTACCTTTGATAGTAATACTAAACTTGAAATATCTCTGAGTTCAGGATCTGATGAAGGGAAATGGCTCCCTTTATCCCCGAGGCCGCTTGCTCCTAAAAGACAATCCATAATTGCATGAACTAGGACGTCACCGTCGCTATGCCCGATTAGTCCTTTAGTGTGTGGTATATTGACTCCGCCAATTACCAAAGACTCGCCGTTGTCTAATTTGTGAGAATCAAAACCTATACCTACTCTGAATGTCAAACTTGCTAACTCCCACATTTTGATCGGGAAACTTATCCTGATTCAAATGTTTCGGTCGAATTTCTTTGCGATCCAAGTTTCCGCAATGTTCAGGTCTTCTACTGTTGTAATTTTTAAGTTGTCGTATGAACCTAAGAACATCTGAACGGGATGACCTAGATTTTCTACCATTGACGCGTCATCGGTAACAGTATCTTGGAAATGTTGATGAGCTTGATGTAGCCAATCATACCGGAAAAATTGAGGGGTTTGAGCCGCCCAGAGGGAGTCTCGTCGAGGTGTGTTTTGGACTTTTCCCTCTGTTGATACAACCTTTATTGTGTCTTTTACCGGTACACCAGCCAAAGCAGCTCCATAAAGTTTAACGTGATCCCATCCTCTTTCTAAAATGGAAATATCAAGGCAAGGTCTGGCTCCATCATGTACCAATACGTAACTGCAGTTTTGAAGGTGTTCAAGTCCTATCCTCACAGAATCTTGTCGACGTTCTCCTCCGGCGCAAATGGTAGTCAATTTTTTGTATTTTTGTATTTTTAATATATCCTGTGATCTCGTTATTGAGTCCTTTGCCACGACCAAGACGATTTGGCTAATCGCGCTAAAAGAATCTAGCGTATCTAAGCAATAGGTGATCATAGGTTTGCCGAAAATAAGGTTAAAGGTTTTGTCGATGCCTTTCATACGGGTGCTGGAACCCGCGGCAACTACTATAGCTCCTAATGACGAGTTAGAATCCATGATAACTACGTTACATCACATTCAGTTATTTTTAGATTGAGCGAATATTATTCTTCCGGCTGCGGTCTGTAACACTCTGGTTATTACGACGTCGTGGTAAGAATCT
>CAJXEF010000002.1 GCA_913052545.1 uncultured Chloroflexota bacterium | reverse complement strand
CCTCCCATCCCGATATTGTAAATAGGTCTTAGTCCGGCTACCAAACCACCGTTTCCACCCAAAACCACTCCAAAACGTAGAAGTGCGACCTTCTTCGAAGGGTTATTGAAATGGAGTGCCTCCTCCTCCCAAGCCGAAGTTAACTGCGATAAAAATGATGTGCCTCGACTAGACTGTTCCGTTAATTTTTCGTCTTTCCTATCTCCGTAATAACCCGTCGCACTAGCGGAAATTAAAACTGGTCCATTATCTCCCAGTGGTTTAAATGCATTCACCAAAGCTCGAGTTGCTAATACCCGACTTGTACGTAATGTATTCCGTTTACGTTTTGTCCAATATCCTCGTATTGATTCTCCTGCCAAATTAATTACGACGTCACAGTCCCTTATCAGCTGATCAGTTGCGGGCAAAGAATAACCGTCCCATTCGTAAATTGACGTGAATAGATTACTGCTTGAAGCTAAATTATCCTTTGACCGTGTCAATGCAACCAATTCGTGATTGTCTTCTGAAAATGCCTCGCAGAGGTGTCTGCCAATAAAACCAGAAGCCCCAGTTATCAAAATTTTCATAACACTTACTACCCTATAATGTTACTTCCCTTTAAATATGATAGAGGTTTGATGATTACAGTGCTAACCAAGTTAATTATTGTCACAGTAGCCTTAGTTTACTGTGGTATGATTTTTGGTATCAAATTAGGTTCCGGCCGACCCTACTATAACTAAAAATGCTGCATCCATCCGGACTCGACTATTACCGGTTCCCCGGCATATTCTCTATCTTGAGTCCATCGTCAAGAACAAACTCACATCTGAAAGGAGTAATTCATGAAATACGATGCAATCGTCATAGGAGCAGGTTCAGCTGGAGGAACAATAGCCACTCGACTTTCTGAATCTCCGGATCGATCTGTTCTACTCCTGGAAGCGGGACCAGATTACGCTGATTTCGAACAATATCCTGATGATGTGAAATATGGATACGCACCAACCGCTTCCGAAATGGGAGCACCTCACAACTGGTCCTTCACAGGTAAAGCAACCGAAGAACAACCTCCCATAGCGATCCCCAGAGGCAAGATTGTAGGAGGTACCAGTGCTATAAATGGGCAAGTCTTCCTTAGAGGTGTCCCTGAAGATTACGATTCATGGGCTTCCTGGGGAAACGACGAATGGAGTTACATTAACGTACTCCCCTATTTTCGTAAATTGGAAACCGACATGGATATCATGGACGATTATCACGGTAATGAAGGACCCATACCAGTGAGAAGGCATAAGAAAGAAACTTGGCTACCCATTCAACATGCCTTTCAAGATGCAGCCATAGAGGCCGGATTTCCTGAGACCTATGACCACAATAACCCTGATTCATGGGGTGTTGGACCTTTCCCGATGAATAACCCGAACGGTATCAGAATGAGTACAGCTCTGACTTATATAAATCCCAATCGCCACCGACTCAACCTAACAATCCGTAGCAATATCCTTGTACGCAAAATTTTGTTCGACGGCAACCGGGCTGTCGGAGTAGAAGTAGAGAGTCAAGGGGAGGTTTTCGTAGTAGAAGGATCTCAAATAATATTGTCTGCTGGAGCTATCGGTTCTCCACATATACTTATGCTGTCGGGTATCGGACCAGCCGATCGATTGAAAACACATGGTATACCCGTAATCAAAGATATGCCGGGGGTAGGGCAAAATCTCAGAGACCACCCTTTGGTGGCAATCCGAGCTAAAACCAAGGACAATTTCCCCTTAGATCCCCTCGCTCCACGAATGCAGACATTACTGAGATATACCGCGACTGGATCAGATGACCGTAATGACATACAAATATTCCCGTCATCCTTTTCAACTCCTCTAGGGGGCGATCCTTTTGCTGAAGAAGGCATTCGGCTAACGTGTATGCTGGAGTTGGCTGAAGGATCTGGAGAAATCACATTAACAACTAATGATCCCAGCATCCAGCCTTCAATTGACTGCAAGTATTTGAGGAGTAACCGAGATCGAGCTCGACTAAGGGAAGCCGTCCATATAGCATTAGGCATTATGAACCATCCATCGTTTGAAGATATTATCGACCACATAATATCCCCAACGTCAGATGATCTATTAACAGATGATTCTCTAGATGATTGGATGCTGAAAAATGTGTGGATTGGCCAACACTTATCTGGCACCTGCAAAATGGGATCTGCAAATGACCCCATGTCCGTAGTCGATCAACGAGGAAACCTCCATGGGTTTCAATGTGTTCGGGTTGCAGACGCATCTATCATGCCTGACTGCATCAGAGCAAACACGAATTTAACAACTATAATGATAGGTGAACGTGTGTCAGAATGGGTTATCCAATCCGACACTAGAACCGACTAACTCGATCATATTAATACAAAAACCAGGAGAAATATATGGCTAGAATCCCAAGACGTATCCTCGGTAAGACGGGGTTGGAAATTAGTGCTCTAGGATTCGGATCTCTAGAATTACGAGGAATCGTTGCAGGAATTGGAAGGCCAATAGACGAACGCCAGGCTGAAACTATATTGAATGAGGTATTGGATGCCGGTATAAACTATATCGATACATCTGTTGATTATGGCGGATCAGAAGAGCGAATTGGTAAGTTCATATCGGCCCGACGTAGCGAATTTATTCTTGCATCCAAATGCGGTTGCCCTCCAGATCTTTCCAAGTTTGCCCCCGAAGAGCGTACTCGCTATGGCGTACCACTGCCACGTCTTCATGACTACAGCAGAAATAACATTATTAACACATTAGACCAGAGTTTATCGAGACTGAACACTGACTACTTGGATGTTCTGCAGTTGCACTTCAGCCCTTCGGTGGAACTACTCGAACAAGAAAGCGCAATTGAGACTCTTAGTCTCCTCAAGAAAGCCGGCAAAATTCGATTCATTGGTTGCTCCTCTATCCTTCCGAATATCATAGATCACATTAATCTGGGAGTTTTTGATGTCCTTCAAATACCGTATTCAAAACTGGAACCGGCCCACGAATGTGCCTTGCACTTGGCAGCCGAAGCGGGCATTGGCACAGTAATCCGAGGGGGTGTAGCAAAAGGACTTCCTGAACAGCAGCATTCTTCTGTGGACGCGTGGGGAATATGGGAGAGAGCTAATCTAGATGAGTTCATTGGCAATATGACAAGAATCGAGTTTTTGCTTCGTTTAACGATCAGTAACCCTGATGTTCATACGGCGATCATAGGGACTTCAAATACACAACATCTCAAGGCCAACATTGCTGCAGCTACAGCTGGCCCTTTGGAAAACGATCTCTACACAGAGATTTCAGATCGCTTGTCAAAAGCCTTAGAATCACCTTGATTTAAAAAAATAATATCCCCGGCTTCCTCCTTTTATCCAAGGTGATTCTAAGGCTACAAATCTAAAGCTACTTTAAATGCGCCTATACAGGATTTTGAATATGAAAATCACGAACATCACAATTGACGTTGTTAAACGGGAAATTTCCGACACCGGACTAGACTCTGATCTAGGGCGGTTTTCCGGGGTTACAGAACAAGGATTACTCAGGATTCATACCGACTCAGGGTTGGAAGGACACTGTTTCATAGGAGAATTCCGGAGAGGAGGAAGTGCTCTTTTTAACCCTATTCTAAACGTTTTAAAGCCAGAATTGATGGGCAGGGATGCTGCGGATCGAGAATGGTTATGGAACCGCTTAGGTGTCTTGAGTTCTAGACGCGGCATCACCAATAATATGTGGGCCCCTGTGGATGTCGCCTTATGGGACCTGGCCGGCAAATCAGCCAACTCCCCTGTCTACAAACTTCTCGGAGCCTATAAATACTCTACCGAGGTCTATGCTACGTACCCTCCGAGGCACGAATCGGCCGAAGGCTTCGTCAAAGAAGCCAGAGAACTAATGGATTCTGGTTTCCGTTCGTACAAAATACATCCTGGAGTCATGTCAACGGAAGATGTCATTGAAACAGTGACAGAAGTTCGCAAAGCCGTTGGGCCATCAGTCAATTTGATGCTCGATCCAAACTGTGGGTTTAGATTTCGAAAAGCTTTAGAGGTCGGGCGGGCTCTCGATGAAAATAAGTATTTTTGGTATGAAGATCCAGTTCCTCATCATGATTTAGATGCCATAACAGAATTGACGCGCCGGTTAGATGTTCCTCTTTGCATGAGCGACCAAAATCCTCTGCAATTCTTCAATTCAGCAAACATGATAAGGCACCAATCTACGCGCCTGGTTAGAGGTACAGCCCAGAAATTGGGGATAACAGGATTGAAAAAATTGTGTTCGTTATCAGAAGGCTTTGGGATGAACTGCGAGATCGGGACCGCAGGCAATTCCCTACTGAACGCAGCTAATCTACATGTAATATTTTCGGTGGCAAATTGTGACTTCTTCGAATATTGGATGCCCCAAGCAGCTCATCAGTTTGGATTAATTAATGATATAACACTGAACGCCAATGGAATGATCGATGCCCCAACCTCCCCTGGCCTCGGCTACGAGATAGATTGGGATTGGATAGAGGACCATAAAATTCAGACATTGAGTTAAGTCTTATTGGATCAATCTGAGACTACACATCCCCGCCTATTAAAAATGATCTATATCTACCCATATTCTTCCCAAATCAAGCGACCAGCTCCAATGAGTCCGGCATCATCACCAAGTTTGGCTGGTGCAAGTCTAAACTCTCTATGTCGTCTACTCATCAACGAATCAGAAACTTTGCCTCGAATAGCCTCCAAATGACCGAATCTCGTCAAACTCAAAGACACTCCTCCACCCAACACCACCAGGTCTGGGTTAAACAAATGGACTAGGCTAGTTATACCAGCAGACAGATTGCCAATGACCTTGTTCAAAAGAGCCTCAGCAACAGGGTCACCATGCTCAGCAGCTTCAAAAATGGTTTGGCTATCAACCCGCCTAGCATTCCAAGACCGCTTAATCTCTTGATCCGCAGCTTTTTCCATTTCTAAAGCAAATAATCGCACTATAGACGTACCTGATACCAACGCTTCAAAACAACCCCTGTTACCGCATTGACATAGAGGGGCTGATTCATTTGAATCAACCCTCATATGACCCACCTCAGCGGCCATACCATGGGCTCCCAAAATCATTTTACCTCTATCAATAACACCGCCACCGACTCCGGTGCTGATAGTTATGTAAAGAAGTGTTCTGGAGTGGGTACGATTCTCATCTAATTGTATCCCAGCTCCGTAATTATATTCGCCTAATGCAGCCAGAGTTGCATCGTTCCCAACTAAAATTGGGTATCCTATCTTTTTCTGCCAGGTCTCTTTTATAGAAACGCCATCCAAAACCTGTAAGTTGGGAGGGCTGTAGAAAATACTGGATTCAGCATCGATTGGACCAGCGGCAGCGATCCCAACTCCGACCACAGTCCTGTCCCCACACCAACGTAACGCCTTATCCAGGATTTGCTCCGCACCATTGATAAGCTCTGACTGTGTGCCAGCAGGTTTATTCAAAGACCGATCATGCCATAATAAATTACCGTCGCAATCTACGACCCCGGATCTAACCCACGTCCCGCCCCAATCCATAACTACAGCGACTTTTCCCATCACGATAACCTTTCCATCCCCGGAGCATCTTAGTATTAATTAACTACCCTAGTTCATCATATACCAGAGGAATAGTTATCAACGCGAATATTCTACCCAAGGAGAAATGCAATTCCTCTCCATTGTACTCCGTAAAGACTTAGGATTTTTGCCTAAGCCAGTGACAGCGCTCGCCTGTTAAAGTTCCTTATTTCCCAGATAGATCTTGCCAACAATATAAAATCCCAGGGCTGTCCCAACACTTAAAATACAGCCCATCAAAAATACCTCATTGAAGGCCGTAACAAAGGCCAAATCATCCACGGTTATCCCACCTTCCGACCCCGCGACATGTACACTTACCCTCCAAGCAAACAAAGTCCCGATCAATGCAACTGACATCACTGTACCGAGGGCCTGAGCAAGTGATAACGATGATCCCGCAACACCTAGCCTATCATTCGGCACTCCTTTCATCATAAGGGAATACGTAGCTGCTTGGATCAACCCTAAACCCATCCCAACCACACCGATCCTCCATACCACATCGACCGGAGTATCCCGATGTTCAAGTAATCCCATCAAGAATAGACCAGTTCCCAATGTAACCAAACCCAAGACCCCTACATCTAAATGTCCAAATCTATCGCATAACCAACCTCCGACTGCCGATAAACAAGTATTAAATAAAGCCATAGTAGCTAGCATCAATCCCAAGACCAGAGGACCTTGTCTTAAGATATCCGCTATGTAAAAAGGAAATACAAACCAGATAACAAAGACACTAAAATGTGCGAGGAACATAGCTGTGATAGATATTGAGAATGCCGGCAATTTCACCAGAGCGCCTGGTAACATAGGTGCCTTTGCGCGCTTTTCTATTATCCATAATGATCCCAAAAACATCGGAGATAAAGATATTAAAATGACGACCATTGGGGATGACCATCCTATAGATCTACCCAATCTGAGGCCTATTACCAGACACATTAAACCGAAGATCAAAGTAACCGCACCTTTAAAGTCGAATGCTTCAGTATTGTCGGTATTATTGGACTGTTTGTTTAAGAACAACGTTCCAAGTACCAGCGCCAGCACACAAAATGGTATCCTAGCGACAAAAATCCATTGCCATCCTAAGGCATCCACCAGTAACCCAGCCCCCAATGTTCCTAATAGCATTCCAAGCGCTTGACTACCAGCTGTAAACCCCATGCCGAGACCTCTTTTTTCAACAGGAAAAACCTCGGCGGCAATGGCGGGCGAAACAGCATACAGGCATCCTGTACCTAATGCCTGTAATATCCTGAAACCGACTACCGATTCCAAATTTGGTGATAACGAGATACATATCATCGATAATAGATATGCACCGGACCCAAATATGTATACGGTCCTTAAGCCAAATCTGTCCGAAAAACTTCCTGCGCCCATCACAAGTGACGCTCTGGTTGCTATGAAAACAACAATTACCCATTGAATGCTTTCGAGATCAGCATTCAATGCGTTGGCCATAGTCGGTAGGGCGACGTTAACAGCTATATCAAGAGCAGCGAGCAACATCCCGAGCCCTGCGATAGTTGTGACTACTACTCGGCTCAATTAAGTAATCTCACAGGCTTTTCTTCCCTTTAGTAGCCACAATTACGCGTATCTGGCCAAATATTTACTTAAATTCCAGCGTAGCAATTCAGAAGTTATATCTATTAATGCGTTTGGTTTTCAACCTGAGACATGTGCCCGCAATTATCTTTTACAGTTATTTAGAATCTTTCAAAATTTCTTTGTCCATATATACATACTCCACGACAACGATTGGATCATTGGCCCACCGTACTAATATGATCAGCTTCTGGACTGAAGTAGGCCAATGAGCTTAGGGTCGTACCCCTAAAGGTTTCCAGTAAAGTCGAACGAGCATTTCACGATTACCTTGATTTAAATTTTTCTTCGACTCTCAAATTTTACTTTACAGGAATAAAATTTTTGTTTGGCTATACGAAACAATACTGCTCCGGCTTTGAAGGTAACTCATAACATCGCAACTCCTCCCGGGACCTGATGACTTCTATCCAATAGTGCTACCAGAGACGATTATTTAATCAACGCCTCTGCCATTTCCTCTAATTCATCTGCCATTGCATCGTTAGTTTCACAATGATTAGCCCATACTGAAACCCGTACAGCTCCTGCATTTAAAAGTTCATTCACCTGGGTTTTGGTAGTACCGACAGGCTGACCAAAAACTGATATAGACAATTCCTTAGGATCTCTCCCTCTTTCTACAGCGAGAGTTTCCAAGATGCGGGTAGCTTCTTCCACACGGGAGGCTGTGACTCTGTTAGGCAACCAGCCGTCTCCCCATCTGGCAACCCTCTGCAATACGTTGGGAGCATTTCCTCCTAGTAAAACTGGCGGATGAGGTTTTTGGATTGGCTTGGGATAACAATAGACTGGAGGGAAATCATAGTACCTACCGTGGAATTCGGCTTCTTCTTTGGTCCAGAGTTCTTTAAGTGCCAAGACCGCTTCCCTGGTTTGACCCCATCGATGATCAAAATCACCTCCCATCATCTCCGTTTCCTCGCGGTTCCAACCAGCTCCAATCCCAAATACAAATCTGCCATTACTGTGGAGATCCAAAACCGATATCTCCTTGGCTAATATAAGCGGGTTCCGCTCCGGCAGTAAGGTAATTCCCGTACATAATTTTATTTTGCTGGTAACAGCAGCAGCCATTGCTAGAGATATATAGGGTTCGGAAAAATGTCTATATGTCCAAGGAATTTCCCCTCCTGTAGCCGGAAATGCACTCTTACTGCTAACCGGAAGAATAGGGTGTTCGTGATACCAAATGGATTCAAACCCCAACTCTTCGGCTCGTTTAGCTATGAACGCAGGATCGACAGTGTAAGCCGGTAACGGAACAACTATACCAACAGACATATGATCAACTCCTTATGAAACAAATAGAGACTAGAGTGATAGCAAGATTATTTACCACCAGAATTTACTACTTTTCTTTTCGACAATAGCTAAACTGCTAACTACTATCAAAATTTATAACAGAAGCCATTTAATCCCACACGCATTAGCTAAGCATCGGATTCCGCTTCCGTCTTGATCCCACGAATTGTCAGTTCCATGTTTCCTTTCAACTGCTCCCGTCGTCTCGTTAGAATGTTATAAGACTCGTCTGGATTATCGCGCATAGCTCTAGCTGTACCCCCAACTCCTGGACCAATTATCATGGAATGACGTAAACGTGACTGCTCACCAACAGAGTTTATTTCAAATCTCCATTGGGCACTCGGAAGGTCGAGGTCACCCACATTCCACGCAAAAAGATTAGGAGGGTCATAAGCTCGGACATATGAGGTCGTCTCCCAATAACGGTCTCCTCTCTGGTTTCTTCCCACAAATGACGTTCCGATCATCGGCGGTGTGTCTGCGGACCAATCCGCTCCTAAGAATTCATCACTGAATCTAGAGGCAATGTTTATATCTCTGATCAATTCCCAGACCCGTTCACGAGACGACTCTATATCCACTTCAACTGTTACCCCTGGCATTTGTTCAAGTAATGACAGACCTTCCCTTGTTAATTGCTTGGTGTAGCCCCAATTGTCGATCCAAGTGATTTCGGTTACAGGTTTCCTGGATGCCGCCTGAAATTCATTGCCTTTAGTCCAGGCTACTGGAAGTAATACTATCTGAGTTACTTCATCCGGAATACCCAATAAACCAGCTATCTCATCAGCTTTTCCTAGATGCATGGTCGTCCATGCGGACCCCAGACCTCGGGACCTAAGAGCCAGGCAAAAGCTCCAGCCAGCTTGTATTGCCGAATCAAAAAGCCCAGGTCTCCCACTGCCGTCATGCCTACCTATAATCGCCAGCAAAACTAGAGCAGGTACTTTTCCCATATTTTGTGCCAAATAAGCTGCGGATCTGGATACGCGTGATCCAGAGGACCCAGAACCCTCCTGTCTGCCAGCTTTCTCGATGATATCCGATCCACCCGCAGCCCTATAAAGTTGAGCCAATTTAGATTTTATCTGCGGATCTTTAACAATTATCCAACGCCTACTCGTTATGTTACCGCCAGACGGAGCCTGTTCTGCTAATTCGATACAGTCGAATAATATCTGGTCGCTCACTTCCCGTTCTAAATCTAATCTTTGGCGGACCGCCCTGGTGGTACTCAGTAACCTGTCCGCTTCACCAATGTCAAAATCCATCTCATCTCCCCAAGAAGCTTTCATTCCAGAACTGAAGATGACTTAAAAATAGTTACGATCGATTAACTGAATCTAACGTAGGCATATTGTACCGATCTTCTGGATTTAGCCATCCCTTGAAGTTAGGTGTACGTTTTTCAGCGAAGGCACTCCTAGACTCCATTAAATCGCCTTTATCTCCATGTTCATGCAAAGCATCCGCCAACGCGCTAAGATCTGGGGCAACTTTAGGACGCATTTGACGCATCATGTAGACGGTATTAACCCTTGAAGCTGGAGGAAGACTCAATAAATGATCAGCCATCTTAAAGGCTTCCGGCAACAAAGCGTCAGGTTCATCCACCACACGGTTGATGAATCCGACTTCGTAGAGCCGTTGCGCTGTAAATCTAAACCCGAGAGCCATTTCAGTTGCGATTGGGTGAGGAAGGCCTGCAAATAGCCCGTGGTTATATCCTCCCAATAACCAACGCTTTGCTTCAGAAACCTCAAACATAGCGTTCGCAACAGACACCCGTAGATCAGTTCGTTCCACTAACATAAATCCCCCACCCATAGCGTATCCATTTACTGCAGCTATCACAGGCTTATCTATAGTTCCTTCGTTAAATGGATTGATTACCGGCTGAGAGGCACTCCCTGGTGCACCTCGCTCTAGGGCTTCTTTCATATCTTCCCCCGCACAAAACGCTCGCCCTGTTCCGGTTAATACAGCCACTTCTAACTTCGGATTATTCTGAAATTCAATAAATGCGTCTGCCATTTCTGAACGTAGCTGGAACCCTAACGCATTCAAGCGATCGGGTCTATTCAATTTAATAACCATTACCTGTCCGTTTTGGTCCACTTCAACTACTGACAATTTAACCTCCTGATTCTATTAACTTCATTCAATACCTTATCCAAGATGATGCTTCCAGATTTTAACTCACATATATTCCTAAGTAGAAAAATAGTCGTATTTTCTTCCCGCCAATTCAATAACAGGCTGCAGATCCTCTTCTAGCAAATAACCCTCGCTAACTAATACCTGAGCATGTCGTTCTGTCTCTCGTAAATACTCCGACTTTGAATCGTAGCGCTCTTCTATAGAAAGCCTGGGGTCCCCTTTATTAATTCTTTCTTCCTTTGTTCTAGGAAGGGCAAGAGTTGATCCAGCTAATCCACCAGTAATACCTATAAACAAGTCTGGGTTACCGATGCTCTCATCCCTTAAATTCCAACCTGTATATGTAGCTACTGGAACGGTTAGATCGGGCAAGCGAATGCCATCTAATTCGTTAAAACTGGCATCAACATCTGAAACTAAGGCAGGGAATTCGGCTCCCTCCTCGGCGGGCAGAATTGTCGTTCTTCCTAGATGAGTCTCATCCCCATAGTATAGTCGCATCGCCCTGATCAACTCAGGGGGTGTATTGACTCCTGGGATTTTCACAAATTTCTCCATTACTACCTCAGACTCAACGGCTGTCCCTCTGTCAAGGCTAGGATGCCTACTAGACGGGGGTTCATCACCCGTAGAAACCCAATTATCCAAATTGGTTAGTGCCGCCCGCAACAGAGGAGTGTAGTCAACGCTATTAAAGGGCAGTTGCCCTTTCAAAGAATCTGACGTTCGGATTTGTTCTGGTGGAAAAACTCCTGCTCCGTGCTGACAACCTGCAAAATGATACCTTCTTACATAGGCTGACTCTGTAGCGTCAGACATAGTCTCTAAATCCGTGTGTATCAAGGCCGCATCCCCCCTCCAATATTCCGCTGAAGTATTGGTAAACATTATCTTTGGGATTTGCCCCTGTGACAGCATAATATCTAATAATCCACCGCTCTCACCTGTGATGGGGTCGTTTTGTTCGGTATCTGTAAAGGGAAAGAGTTCCGGTATTATGTAACAAACATCTTTGGACGGCTGGCCGAACCTCAAATTAAATTCGCCTCTCATTCCTCCACCGACGTGGGGAATAATACCATCCAAAGCCATCGTTCCCTCTTGATCGATATTGAGTCCCAAATGAATCATCTGCCTTAGGAATCTACCACTTTGTGATCTCCCAAACGCATAGGCGAATTCTAAATCTTCGCTACAAGGATTCCCCTGCACCTTAGTGGTATGTTTAAGATAAGAAATAAAATCCCGAATTGCAGCAAAACCCAGTCCAACTACACTGCTCCCTCTGGTGGTATAAACTAATTGATATATCAACCCCTGCTCGAATCCTGCAGGCATATAGATATGGCTCGGCTCAGGTTCAATCTCTCCGTCTTCCACTCTGACGAACGACCATTCATTTCTGTTAATTGACCTGGCAGCCTGATTCGGCAGATTACGCACAGTTAACTGCGCCTCTTGTTCATTTATATCCAATGCAGGATGCGGTGTGTGTTGTCTATCTGCAAGTAAGAACACCTGGGTAGCAACATCCGATTGAAATTGACACATTATCCTCCCCTCCAAAGGACCTTCAGGTCCTATAGCATCTGGAGCATGAAGCCCAATTAACCCCAGATTAGAAGGAACATCCCATTGCCATCCGCACCACACCACCGTATAACCTTTCCTCATTAAAAAACCATTTCCTGCCTGCAAAGGAGCAAAATGATCCGTACCAGTTGGAACATCATTCAGACTCAGTGCAGTCTTGCGCCCTCGGTTAACTACGTCAAAGAATATTCTTTGATTCCCTTTATCGTGATTTACCGGTTGCAGAATACATATGTCCGAACTGAACAGGACTAACCCATTGGGCTGGCACTCGGCAAGATCGAGATCAACAATACTCTTGTTTATATCAATCAACGGGTCGATTTCAAATTTTGCTAGACCTTCCAAAACCTCGTATTGACCTACGTCACCAAATTCTTCCCCATTGGCAAATCTATACCGATTAGTAATGTTAATATCAATTAGTGGCATTTATTCTCATGACCTCTTCATTGAGTTATGTTTATACTTTACAAGTCCTTGGAGAAAAAATCCGGAACTACGTAACGGTTCGTCCCCCTATTCCTAATCCTGTACCGAAAGCGGATGGATTAACTGACCTCTATCAACCCCTTCCTTCATTCGACCGTATTCGGAACTTATCTCTGCTCCCATTATAAGTATTAACGCCGACACCCACATCCACAGTAACAAACTCATGACAGATGTAACAGACCCATACACCTGATCATAGGTAGCCAAGTTGTCCAGGTACCAGATAAATATACCTTTCGCGACTTCGAATAATATAGCGGCAATCAAGGCGCCGGGCCATACGTAACGCCAGTACGTTTTGCAATTTGGAGCAAAATAATATAGTAATAAAAAAATCACCATATTGATTAAAAATGGCGCAACGCGTAATGCAAGGCTAGCGATTCCCAAATCCAACAAAAAATCCTGACCTGGCAAACCCCAATCCCTACGAGGATCTGTAATCAATTCAATCGCCGAAGTTAACAACGTAGATAATAAAAATAGAACTCCAACTGCCAATGCCATCATGATTTGAAGAGGTTTGGCTACGTAAAATGGCCTATTCCGGTGAACATCCCAAGCTCTGTTGACTCCCCTCGCGACCGCTCCCATACCTGCGCTGGCTGACCACAATAATCCCACAACCGCACCCAGTCCTAATACACTTCGGAACTTAATTACTTCTCTTAAATTGTCTTCAACAAATCCTTTAGAGCCGGGAAGATTATCGGTTACGAAGTTAACAAAGTTCTCTTGTTGACCTGGACTATCCAATAAGGTCCCGCCAATCGCCAAGACCGCCAAGATCAAGGGAAACAAAGCGAACATGGCGTAGTAAGCGACCCCCGCAGCTAAATGAGTCGCATCATCATCCCCTAATTCCTTGAAAACTCTCCCAGTGAGCACCGAATATTTATGGTTGGCGAATCCTGATTGTCTCCATTTTGCCTTGAAGCTTTCTCTATCATCCTTAGTGAAAAATATCAATAATTTCCTTCCAAGGCTCACTTAGTCCTATTGAATTTGAGTGCGGACATCTTGGAAACACAAATTAATTGGTTTCCGGTAAATATTTACCACTATTGAAAGATAGCTTCCGGACGATCTTCCAACGCGTCATAAATCCTCTGGATATGATGCTCCATCATATCCATTTGCTCCATATCTTCAATAGTGAAATACCCTACCTCAGTAGTCTCGTCACTGAGACCCAATGTCCCGCCAGTGATTTCTACTTCAAAGCTAAATGCTGTAGGCTGAATTTTGTTCCCGTCAGGATATTCGATCAAAATATCGGGACTTGTGTAAATCCCAACCAACTTTGTCACCTTAACTTCCAAGCCAGTTTCCTCGAACACTTCCCGAACACATGCCTCCGCAGCACTCTCGCCCGGATCCATTCCTCCTCCTGGCAAACACCATCTACCATTATCTTCACGCCTAGTTAAGAGTATATTGCCAGTCGGTTTATCGAAAATTAAAGCGCTAGCGCCCGGACTTAGTTTTCCTGCTTTGCCAATCCTATCACCGATTTTCAACATACTCATAAAAGTATCCTTTATTTGTCAGAATGCTAAATGCACCGAATATATCATGGCTCATACGGTGTTCACCCTACTTAGGTTTACGGCAAGTTCGAAATGATTGTAAAGGCATTAATCGCTTCCCGAACGGAATGATACAGTACTGCCGTTTTTACGTGCTTCCTGTAGTAAATCAATGTCGAAAACAACCGGATCACCGAGCGTGCAAACTACCATCCATAACCCAGATTTAGTGTCCCTTTCTAAGCGGGAGAAAATCTCTTGTATATTATGTTCATATATCGTCAATGGCACTCCTCCCACGTAACTATTCACTTTTTCCAACGTCTCGGCTGACCCTGCAACATAATCTGCATGTTTTAATAGTCCAATTGTACCCAGGCCAAGTTCTATTGGAGATTGCGTCCCAAGAGTAACGAAATTGATTGCTCTTTCCCGAGCTGAAAATGCCTTGATATAGTTTCTGGTTTCGACGATTTGCCGAGCGTGGGTAGATTCATGACCTGAAACACGCTCAACCAACTCTAAAAATGTTAAGCCAGGGTAAGAGTTATATGGATTTGGCGGAGTGACTGGCTGATCTAATTTACCCTCAGGTATAGCAGCCACCATGGCTTTGAACCTTTGGAATGTCTCTTCAAGATGAGAGATATCTGATTCCAATTTCTGAGCCCTACTATTGAAGGCAGGAAGGGCATCTGCTTCTCCATTGGAAATATGGGCTAATGCGTCCACAAAGCCTTCAGAATCTAGATGTCTCAAAACTTCCCAGACTGACCACCGAGATCCAAGAAATGCATCTTCTGGATCTATTCCTTCAAGGGATGCCTTCAAAGCAATATGGCCTTGTTCTAAACGTTCCAACACCCGTAGTTGACGTTCTCGGAGAGTTAAACCGTTATCAGTACTCACTTATCCTACCTCACATCTAGTATTAGCTGGGTTAACACTGGGATCCGATATGAATTTGTGGTTCTGTCTAGTTCAAATCCTCTGACATATTTCAAAAGTGCCCTAGTCCCTATAATTAGCCAGAGGTCTGGACACTAAATCTTTTATACGATCCACAATTTCAGTTTGGTCATACTGATTCAATAAATTAATCCTGTTTCGGTTGGGGTCTCCGCCATGCCAATACTCGTATACTTCTTGCCTCATACCAAAAGGAGATACAGCGAGATCATTTGCCAATCTATACAAACGACTCTTGTATTCTACGTCTACACCTTTACCTCGCATGAATCTATCAAGGTATGGCCTAAGTTCCTCATTAGCCAAATCTCCCTCACTGGGTTGCATGATGAGTCCAGATCCCGCTATTTCCCTCAATAACTGAACCATGCGGGAAGACATTTGAGCAAAAAATATATTCATACCGGACAGTGACCCTAACGACATCAACCCACCTTCCGTGAGATAGGAGTTTTGTTCCACTCCGTCCATAGCATGACGCCACATCTCCACGTAAGTTACCATTTCGCCTAATTTGGCAGAGACTTCCCTGTATTCTCTTACCCCTATCGCTTCCGCGATCATGGTCGCGACCGCGGTTATGAGCCTCATACGCTCATGTATACGGCATAGGTTACCCCATTCAGCAAAATTTGCTTCACCCGTATATCTCAATAAAACAGGAGACGCATCATAGAGCATAAATACTCTTTCCCACGGAACAAAGACGTTTTCAAAAAACAACATGGAGTCTTGTTCATCGTACAGCATCCCGAGAGGGTGACCAAAACCGCCATTCCCCAAGGACACGGGTTCCCGGCATAAGACTTTCAAGCCCTTACTATTTGTTGGAATAGCAAAAGACAAAACAAATCTAGGATCGGACCGACGAACAAAAGTCGCGGACAGGGACACGTATGTTTCGTTTGTAATCGGAGCTGCTGTGGCTAACTGTTTTGCTCCGCTGACTATTATACCCTCGGGGGTTTCCTCAACAACGTGTAAAGCTAATTCTTCTTCTCTAGCAGCACGTTGCTCATTTTGAGGTTGTTCACTTCTGTCTACTTGCGGATCACCCAAAGCATGAGTTAAGAACAGATCATTATCTCTACAATATTGGTAATAATTGCTTATATTCTGCCCGAAATCGCAATGGGGATTTTTGATTTTACTAAAATTACTTCTGGCATTATAAAGAGTTATGATATAAGAAGATAAAATATCTGGGCCTCGGCCGAACTGGCCCCAGCACTGCTCATTCCAAATTTCACTGTTCCTGCGTTTCCGCCGTAAATCGTCATGGGATGTAGGCAACATCCAAGATACGCTATACCGTTGGTCTGTACTGGATTCATGGAAAGTCATATCTTCCTGAAATCCAGGATCTGATTGGAGATCATATATCCTAGCTAACTCATTGACCACACCCGTAAATGCCTTATGTACGGTGATATCCGGAATCCGCTCTCCATCCAACCAGACTTCCCTGTTGTCCCGCAGGCTATTTAAATAACGCGCTCCAGTCATGAAACCCGGGGCAGAAGAGGCCGTTCTATCCATAATTTACTGACTCCTATTATCTAATTCATATTAGAAGAAAACTCTAAACAGCCACAAATCGATATCATTTATGAACGTCTTCTTGTTAAACCGGGGGTCAGATACCCACAGGGCTACGAGGACGCCTCGACAACAAGAAAAATATGCCACTCGCGACATAAATAGGGATAAATGTAAACAAGACCACCGTATAAGTGTGAGTTCGGTCAAAAAGCACACCCGCATAGATAGGGGAGATTAACATCCCAATATTAAAACAAGTGCTCATGATTCCCATCAAGGTAGCGAAACTCCTCCTCCCAAAGTAATTACCGAGGGCAACCCAATTCAGGGTACTACAACCCTGTTCAACGGCCATCAATAGCACGAATATTACAACTCCCAGGTCACCTCCGAGGAACAGCAATGACACACATGCCATAGCGGCGGCAACCATGCCCATACACAAGAATGGCTGAAGCGGCAGTTTGTCTCCAAAATACCCCGCTATCAATCTAGTAGGGATTGATAGCAAAAACATAAGCGAAAACATAAATCCGGCCGCTTCACGAGCCATACCATGCCACACCATCATTTCCACACCATGGACAGATATCGCTCCCCACAATGTAATCCTCATGACTGAACCCGCAAGTAAAATCCAATATTCCCTAGTTCTGAGGGCCTCTCTAACCAGAAAATCGTGAGGCGAGTCTATCGGAACCGGTTCGGTAACGGTGTTGGTTAATTCATGATTACCGGCTGAAGCTTCACCGTCTGGTTCCAAGCCCATGCTCTCGGGGGAATGTCTAACCACTCTACCTAGAGGGATTACTATGATCAGCATAAATAGACCCGAATACAGCATCACATCACGCCAACCAATTGTATGGACACCTATCGTAATGAGAGGTAACAACACCGCTCCACCGGAAGAAAATCCTGTAATACAAATAGACATCGCTAGTGCCCTGCGTTTAATGAACCATCGATTCACCGCGCTAAGCAAAGTTTGCCCAAGCCCTGCACTTTTACCAGTAGATACAACTCCAACAAAAATAATGACGAACACCCAGTAGTTATCTATCCAATGCAGCAACATAAACCCTAGGGACGCCAATAGTCCACCACTGATAATCATAGATCTAGCGCCAAATTTATCCACCAGCCGACCTACGATCGGACCTGCTATACTGCCTTCGGCGCGGGCCAAGGCAAATATAAGCGAGGTCTGAGCACTCGTAAGCAACAAGTCTTGTTTTATTGGTCCGAAAAAAATCGCGTTACTAAAAGAAAATATTCCACCTGACATCAACCCCAAAGTGAATACTGCCGCTAACACCCACCACCCATAGTAGACTCGATGTACCGACGGTGAAATTGAGAGAAACCGTTTCATAAGAATCTTGGGACTGCCTTTCTGGACTTACTGAAAATATTTAGTAGCATAATGGACCCACTAATTAGCTAACTGTGTGAAGAGTTTCACTAGCGATTCTCGCTACGTCAGTCTAGGTTAGCTGACACATGGAGTCGCTAACTTTAGTTAGTATAGTCCGATTTAGATGCGATACACTTATACAAGATTCCAACGAGGATAGCTCTCACACTCACTCCTCAGCTTTTCAACCAACCATTCGCGAACGGGTTCCGCAATATAGAAATGGGGTTCAATTAAATCTGCTTCTCGCCCGATGATGCCTTCTTTAATAGCAGCATAAGATGTAGGTGTATCAGGTCGTATCCTTACCCCGACTCTTAGATTTGCCAGAGCAGGTTCAATCTCTCGCAAAAAGGCCAATTTGGCATCTACAGTTTCTTCAGTTTCGCCGGGTTCACCAAAATTCTGGGATATTACATAGTTTATCCCTATCCGATCGCAGCGTTTGCAAACTTCTCGAACCGGCTCTAAACGTTCTTCCAGACTTTCGTTTTCGGTATCAACCCGCCCTTTATTCGTAACAATTACCAGCCCAGATCCAGCTGTTTTCATTAGTTCCAAAACCTCATCATCACAGGATTCCGGTACTGGAGCGAGGTAACTGTTCCATTGGAGGTTCAATTTATGATCTATAATCGCGTTACATAGGCTCTTGGCATACGGTAAAGGGACGTTGAATCCGGAATCAATGAAAAAAATCTTTTTAAAATTATATTGTGATTTCAGGCTTTGCACTTCATCTATCACATCTTCAATCGGCCTTAACACCCTCCAGTTGGCAGTGTTATTTTCAGCAATAATGGAATTGGAAAATGCGTCTCCTAACTTAGTGACAACTCCAATACCGAAACCAGCTTTCTCATACCTGGGCATATCCAGCTGTTCAAGCAATGGTGGCTTCGAGAATTCAGAATAAGCCATCCCGTGGCGTGTTAGTACCCCATCCTCAGAACGATACATCATCCCTGGCAGATGCAGATAGTCTTCACCTGTATCTATTGCATCTGCCATCTGTGAAAAACTCTCACCACCGTCACCAGCAATAGCCATGTCCGGATCTAGATAATCAAAACATGCCTCTGGCATAGTGCTGAACCCAGGACCTCCGCAAACCACCGGTGCATTAGTAATGGATCGTAACTTATCAATAACTTCTTTCGTGATTGGCAGTGCCCACTGTGGGTCCATATAACTCACATTATCTAAATTCCGTAGAGAAAGCCCTATTAAGTTCGGTTGAAATGATTCGACCAAATGCTCTATATCGCTTAGATGGTCGTCGGAAAACATTAAATCTAGAATTTTTACATGGTGACGGTCAGGATTTAGATATCCAGCTATGTACGCTAGTCCTATCGGAGCTGGTTCAGCATTCATACGACCCATCAAACGGTGATTCTTATTAGTAGCAATTAGCAAAATACGCACGAATTACCTCCTCAAATAACAAATTCCGAAAAGTCCTAGTTGGTTAACTATTCATTTTAGTAATAGTCCCTGGCAAAATAAACCAGATCACAACCGTTGGGATCCTCTATATTCTTACCGCCCAGATTATCACAAATAACTAAGATCAGAGATAGTGTGCACCAGACGGTAAATCTTGAAGCGACCGCTAATGCCTGCGAATCCTAGTTGGCAACACCCAGATTCGAAAAGATATAAAATACCAGAGATAACCTCGATGATGGCTGATTTGATCTGAAACGATGTGGAGACCGTATCCTGTTGCCGTAGCAATCCCCCACCAAGGAAAATCCATAAACACCACTATTAAATCTAAGATCAACCACCATTCCCATGCATGGAGGATCTTGGCCGCACATTTGGGTTTATACAGTAGATAATCAGCATCTATCAGTACGCCTGAAGCCCATGCAATCGCAACCGACCACGGTTCTCCCGTGATTGACCATACCACCAACCCACCAACAGTGGATATAGCTGAATGTACAGGAGGTTGCATATTTAGCGGTACCACATAATATTACGTTACATCTTGATCTAAACTTTGTAACAGACTTTGTTATAGTTAACAAGTTAAAATATTTCCGCGAATATTTACAAATAGACTGCGGATTGAGTGAATGGAGCGTCCGTGACAGAAACACTTCAAATAAATATGTGGTTTGACTACACATGTCCTCATTCCCATTTAGCGGTAACGCTTAACAAAACTTTGTCGCAAGAATTGAATTGCACCATAAACTATCTACCTTATTTATTACGACCATCTGCACCGTTACAGGTTTTTACCTCTGACAATCCGAACAGCGTTTCAGAACCCGGATTAGGCCAACCTTTACGATCTAATAACCAAACTCTCATAGAACCTTTTTCTAGCAGAACATTAAGCACTGTGCTAGTCCATGAAGCCACTGCATTTGCTAATACACAGCTAAGATTCTTCGAATTCTATGAAGCAATCGCGCGAGAATACTGGGAGTCTGGAGCGGATATAGGGAGCCTGTATCTAATCCGGAAAGCAACTACCCAAGCAGGTCTATCGTGGCAAGCCATGTGGGACACATTGTCTAGAAGTTCATTTAGGAACTGGGTTTTGAAGCAACATGGCTTGGGCATCAGCGAAGGTGTCACAACCATACCAGCATACTTGATTGGCACCAAACTCTTAGAAGGCAATATTAAACTTACTGACCTGAGATCGGCTATCAAACAAGCCCAATCGACATCTTAATCAAAGATTCAAAACAACAGGAGCAAACATGATTAGCCTTAAACGTGACAGGCGTGGCCAACCGGTTAAGGCACCAGGCAAGCGATCCAGATCATCATCATTTTATACACCCGGTCAAACTGCAACCTTTCGTATAAGTAGAAGCAAGTTCACTGATTTCTTGAATTGCCAACGATGTTTTTATTTAGACAGAGTGAAAGGGCTCACGTCTCCTTCCACGCCTGGATGGGCTCTAAATGATACGACAGATCTTCTCCTAAAAAAGGAATTTGACGCCTGCCGACAACAGGAGATACCGCATAGGGTTTTTAAAGAATTTGGCTTAAACAATATTATTCCATTCAAACATACCGACATGGATAAATGGCGTGATGCTTTGAGACATGGTTTAGAGTATCAAGTCACCAATACGAACATCACCTTGAGTGGGGCCATAGACGATATATGGCTTGATCTGCAAAGCAACGAATTGATTGTCGTAGACTATAAATCGCAAGCAAGTCGCTATGCGGTAAACCGACATCGGTATTTGGCAAATACGTACCATCAAGATTACAAAATACAATTAGATATTTACAGCTATTTGTTGGCACACATGGGGTTCCCTGTTTCAAAAACCGCCTATTTCTACGTTTGCAATGGTGATCGGAATGCGGATGAGTTTAACGGCCAGATCATGTTCGCCGAAACTTTAATTCCTTATACATGGGACGGAGACTGGATCGAAAGAGCAGTATTAGAAATGCTTGACGTCCTTAATTCGGAGATGCTACCGCCTTCCAATCCCGCATGCGAGAACTGCGCTTACTCCCATCAAAGAGCAATTATGGAAGGTGATACTATGGATCACGGGCTATAATATCCGGGAGGTTATCCTTTTCAATTGATAAATTAATCCTACAGTCGACATTCAACGACATGAGTTGATTCACGTCGTCCAGTTCAACCTTCTAACACGACTCTAATAGGATCTAACTAGAATTTGGTAGCCTGTTCAGCTAATCTCTTCACATCGTCATCAAATACTCCATATATTATCCAATTCAAATATTCCGGGTCCAATTGGAAAATCTCTGACAATAATCTCCCTTGATATTTCCCGAATCCGAAAACAGGGCCTTCTGGAGTAGTCAATATCTTGCCTTCAGAATCGAGCCAGTCAGGATGTTTAGGATGGGAAAAATCGTGCAAGGCTGTAACAGAATCTCCTAATTGGCCGTAGTATGTTATTTGTGAATCCAGAACTTCAACAGTAGCTCGAACATCAGACGATGACGAATGGGCCTCCTTTAACTCTTTACCGCAATATTTCAAATACGCAGCTTTCAAATCCCGCGGCTCCATCCTGTGGAAAATATCCATTGCATCTATAATAGCCACCCCATCCAGTTCTAATTTCATGCCTAACTGGGCAAATTCATTTTTCAGCAACGGTAAATCAAATCGGATTAGGTTAAATCCCGCAAGATCACAATCGTTCAAAAACTCTAGTAAACTCTTCGCATATTGGCGGAAAGCAGGTTTACCTTTGACGTCTTGATCAGACATACCATGGACCTCCGTCGCACCTCGGGAAATGGGGATTTGAGGATCTACCATTATAGTTTTTTCTTCCTCATTCCCGTTTGGATATATTTTTAAAGCAGTCAGTTCAATAACTTTGTCTGATTGTAGATTCAGTCCAGTTGTCTCTAAATCTATAAATACTATTGGGCGTTTCAACGAAAGATTTAACAATGTGATAACCTCCTGATCTCCCCTATCTTTGTACCTATCCACGAATTGACTTAAATCGCCTCCATCCAGCCTAATTTTTTAGTAATTCATAGTCAATATTCATGCGTCAACTTTTAAAAACTTATCTCGTCTAATATACTGACAACTAATCCTCTCACGACAACCCGAAATACATCACCTCTCGATCTCCGAATTCGTAAGTTTAAATGCGAGTTTTGGGCTATACTTGTCCCATTGAATTTTGGTCAAGGACATCATTATGATTTACCAACTCCGAACCTATACGGTTAATAAGGGCATGATGGACGACTGGGTATCTTTATTCAATGATAAAATCATCGGTATTCAGGAAAATTGTGGAATAAAAGTTGAAGCTGCGTGGGTAAACCTTGATCAGAATCAATTCATCTGGATTAGGTCTTTTTCGGACTCAGAAGATGTTAAGGTGAAGGAAGCAGCATTTTACGCTTCACCGGAATGGAACGCGGTCATGGACCATGCTCGCAGTCACCTAGCTCGCATTCAAGTTGAACCTATGACCTCAGTACTTAAAGTCCCTGCGAACCGGTAGTTGCCATTTCGATCATCGGACATTGGTGACGATTATCAATTAGAAATTGAGAGGAAACCACATATGCAAGAATCATTTCGACAGGCAGCCGCTTCAGCCAAAGAAAAAACTACACCTATTAGCCCTGATTCGGCATATGCGGAAATGTTAAAGGATCCTGGAATAATATTAGTTGAAACTCGAGACCCAGCCAACGTACCTCCAACCGATAGAGCAGAGAACGTCATATTCATAACCATGGAGACTTTTGAGGAACAGGCAGCTTTAGACCCATCTGAACGTAGCTTAAACGAGCGGTTCTCAGACCCAAATCAACGGATCATTACCACTTGAAAACTAGGCAACCGAGCAGCCGTGAGCGCTCAAAAACTCCAGGAAATGGGTTTCCAGAATGTCAGTTATATGGAAGGCGGTATGGAGGCCTGGCGAGAATTGGGACTTCCAATACGAGATGAATAATTTCTAGATAAGCCAAGGCTTTGACTCAGAAGGGTATTAGCCTCGTCAGTCTCTTGATCTTATTCCATCTCTTCTGTGTCGCTTCCGATCTAGAGCGGATAACTCCATTTTCCGTAGGCGGAAACTCACGGGTGTAACTTCCACTAGCTCGTCATCTGAAATAAACTCCAAGGCTTCTTCAAGACTCAGAACCACAGTAGCATTAAGCCGTTTAGCAACATCAGCAGTTGAGGATCTCATATTCGTCAGCTTCTTTTCTTTACAAACGTTAATTTCTATATCGCCTTCCCTGCGGTGAGCTCCTACTATCATCCCTGCATAAACCATACAACCCGGATCAATAAAGGTTTCTCCTCTACCTTGAGCATTTAACAAACCATATACAACCGCGGTCCCTCTCTCAGATGCCACTAATACACCACCTGGTTGAGTCTTAATTTCTCCTTCCATTAATTCATAGGACAAGAAAAAACTATTTTTAACTCCATCACCACGTGTCGTTCTTAGGAAGAATGAGTTAAATCCAATCAACCCGCGTGTAGGTATCTTGTATTCGATATGAACGTAACCATTCTCGTCGTATCGCATATCTCTCAACTGCGCCAAATGACCCGAAAGATATTCTGTCAAAACTCCAACATATTCTTCCTTAGTACTTATGTTTAGAATCTCATAAGGCTCATGGATCTTGCCATCAACTACTTTTGTAACAGGTTCTGGTCGAGAAACCTGAAACTCAAAGCGTTCCCTACGCATGGTTTCAACCAGAATTGAAAGATGTAATTCCCCTCTTCCTGCAACAACAAATATATCCGGGCTCGATGTTGGCTCTACTCTCAGGCTAACATTAGTTCGGAGTTCTTTAGTCAGCCTTTCGTGGAGTCCTCTAGAAGTGCAGTTAACACCTTCCTTTCCCATAAAAGGTGATGTGCTTACACCGAAGGTCATCCTAACAGTTGGTTCATCTATTTGGATGGATGGTAAAGGCTTCGGATTTTCCATAGAGGAGATAGTGTCACCAATTGAAACTCCTTCTGGACCCGTAACTGCGACTATATCTCCAGCGTAAGCCTGATCTACCTCTATTCTTTCCATGCCTCGGAATACGAATATATGCTCTATCGGCTGAATACTAGAACCGCCCTCTCTATCTAGCAGAGATATATTCTCTCTTAGTTTTAAAGTACCCTCGCTAACTCTTCCTATCGAAACTTGACCCAGATAATTATCGTAGTCTAGAGCTGCCACTAACATTTGCAAAGGTTCATTCCTGTTACCGGTTGGCACAGGGATAGATTCCAGGATTGCCTCAAACAGTGGCTTCATGTCTGAGCCGGGAACAGCAGGGTCGATAGTAGCATAACCATCCCTAGCTGAAGCATAAACTACAGGGAATTCCAGTTGGTCTGATGTGGTAGCCAGCTCAAGAAAGAGATCTTGTACTAACTCCAAGACTTCCTGTGGTCTTGATTCTTGTCTATCGATTTTATTTATCACCACTAAAGGCCTCACGCCTTGTTGAAAAGCCTGCCGTAAAACATAGGTTGTCTGAGGCATAGGACCATCGACGGCATCTACTAGAAGCAGACATCCATCGGCCATGTTCATGATGCGTTCGACTTCTCCGCTAAAATCTGCATGACCAGGGGTATCTATAATATTGATTCTTACACCGTCATAGGATACGGATGCATTCTTAGCTAGGATAGTTATGCCTCGTTCTCTTTCGAGAGGATTAGTATCCATTATCAACTCTCCCACCTGTTGGTGAGCGCGAAACACTTGGCCTTGTTTCAATAAAGCATCGACTAAAGTAGTCTTACCGTGGTCGACATGAGCAATAATGGCTAAATTCCGAATCTCGTTATTGGTTGCTTCTATCAATTTAATTTTCCTCGCCCTCTATGATAACATTAAGTAGCCAATAATTCTGATTACTATCGAATCGGTGAAGATACATTTTTACAAAATCATCTGGTCTATATTTATCTTTCGTATAAAACCCGATTTTAACAAATCAGAGGTGTTCTTACGGAGTCAAACCAGGCGATAGGGGGCCCCAATTTGATTGCACGTCCAATAGAGCAAGATCTGATACAATCGATAATTACCTATCTGAAGCCTCTTCCCGTTTACAGGGCTACTTTCATGCCAATGGGTGTTTGAAATGGACGAAATATACGTATCAGTCGACATAGAATCAGATGGGCCTATACCAGGGGATAACAGTATGTTATCTATAGGCTCAGCGGCGTATGCCGAATCAGGTCTACTAATCTCTACTTTCTCGGCTAATATCATGCCCCTCCAAGCAGCCGTTCAAAACCCAGTCACTATGGATTTCTGGAGTAAACAACCCAAGGCTTGGGAAGAGCTTCAAAAAGAACGCTTGGCACCGGGCATAGTTATGCATCAATACTTGGAATGGCTTCAAACGTTATCCACAGATCCGGATACCACGTTAGTATTTGTAGCTTACCCTGCTGTATTTGATTTTGCTTACGTGCATTGGTACTTGATACATTTCGTCGGGATTGATCCGTTTGGTTTTTCAGCATTAGACCTGAAAACCTATGCTATGGCCACCTTAAATCTGAAATTCTCCCAAACTTATAAATCGAATATGCCGAAAGAATGGCTAAACAGAAACCATCCGCCTCATGTGGCTTTAGCCGATGCCATAGAGCAGGGTGAAATGTTTTTCGCAATCAGGCAAGCTATCCAAAAGTCGTCTGAAGAATAATTTATGATGGGATTATGGAAGCTAGAGGTGTATCATAGTGGTGCTTGGTTAAGGATAACATAGATCACTGCTTCACTAGTTTCAGTTAGTATCACTGGAACTAGTGACTTAATAATTCCACCTAAGGACGTTGATAATATGGTAAAAGCCAAAGTGAAGAAAGAAAGAAAAGAGGAAACAACCGCTGAATTCGTGGCTCGTATGAACCTGGGTCAGGCTCAAAAGAAACGGAATGGTCTGAAGAAGAACCTCAAAGGCGCCCGTAGGTAATTAACCATACTGACAACGGCCGCTAACCAATATTGTTAATACCGGATACTTTTGAGCCGCATTTGTAGATTATGTTATAACTCTTTGAAGCATTAAAGCTCGATTATAGATACCCACATAGGAACATCTCCGACCTGGTAAGTAGCAATCTTATCCAAATTTCCCGTTCCTTGATCGACCCTATATGCAGATAAAATCCCAGTCTCTAACCCAGCTACATATACGAATTGCCCTGTAGGATCAATCGAGAACGCTCTCGGAACAGGATCTGCATCGGCCCAGCCTGTGGCCGTCATCTGCCCTGTCATCTCATCCAGGCTAAAGGAAGCAATGGTGTTATGCCCCCTATTTGGTACATATAGGAATTTGCCGTCCGGATGAATCTGAATTTGAGAGCAGGAACTTTTGCCAGTAAAACCGTCCGGTAACGTTGTTACAGTTTGAATAGACGTGAGAGTTCCGTTCTTTTCAATAGCATACATGGTCACGCTGCAGCCCTGCTCATTTGAGAAGTAGACGATATCCTTGTTAGGATGGAAACAATAGTGTCTTGGTCCGTCCTTTGATTCAGGTGTTAACGACGCCGGACTATTCGGTGTCAAAGCTCCTGTAACTCCATCAAATCTATATTGAAAAATGGAATTAATAGCACCCTGTTTTTCGGGAGCCAGTTGAGTTAAACCTCCCGATCCCTCGGCGATATGGGGCAGATAGGCGAACTTATTAGAAGGATCAGTCCGGAAGCAATGTGCACCTGAATTCGTAGCAATCCATTCGATCGCGTTTCCGCCCAGAGCATCATTTTCGTCGATCGGATGTACAGCGCAATGACCAGCCTGATAATACGCCGACAAAAGGTATTTACCACTCGTATCCGTAGACAAATAACACGCTTCTTCTCCTACATCCACTAGACCTGTAACCCTCAACTCCCCTGTAGCTGGATCTATTGAATAGCTAGAAAGTTGTTTCCCAGAACGTTGCCCAACAAAAAGTGCCGTTCTGGAAGGGTTTATAGCTAATGGTGCCGGACCGCCAGCGGCATCAACCGAACCCATATGTTCGAGGTTCCCGTTTAACGGATCTACAATAAATCTAGCTATCTTGTTGTCACCCTGAAGCGTCACGTACATATGAAAGGGCATAATCTCTCCGTATAATCATTCCTTAGTATAGGATCATCTTAAAATAAGGTTTTCGGTTACCAGCGTCTGGACTCAGTTAGACACCGTTTTAAATTAACCAATGTCAAATGGTTTTTCAAAAATCGCAGGTTACACTTCAACCGATATACCGTCACTCAAGATCAGAAAGGTCATCAGAGTGACTCCCTCGTAAAGCACAGTGCCCACAAGTCCTACAAACTGGATGAAGGTTATTATACTGAATATGACGTTGAGTGCAGAAGCCTGAGGAAGAGTCGTTACACCTAGGACAACCTTCGCAATACCGATCTCCTGTCCCCTGATTCTGCTGAGTCTCTCTGTCGGTTAATGTAGTCAATCTATCTCCAATACCTTTCGCACCTTGTGCCTTAAACTGTGATCAATTGAATGCATTCTAGCGTGTGGTTTAAATCGTTGTTGGCCCGATACAGTGGGGTCATACCTTTCGATAGACTTGGAACCTGTGCCGATTAGTCTCGACGACGTAAAGATTACCCTCAGTGTCCAGAGTGACATCAACAGGGCCCCAGAAATAAGGTTCGGTCTGCGAAGATATATGATAGGGAGTATTCAAATGCTCCGGCAATTGTGGAATTAAATCTGAATTGTCTCGCCCTCTTTTTTCTTCGGGGTTGGACGCAAAATATTCGTCCGCCCATTTTGATACGGTGGCCTCACCTCTCAGTATAGTCTGAAACGTACCGTTCATATCTAACACCTGGATTCGTTCGTTACCCCAATCCGCAATATATATGAAACCTTCATCATCGATTACTAAACCTGTTGGCCTCTGGAATTGACCTTCTCCAATTCCTGAGCTACCAAATTGATCCAAAAATACCCCGTCGTTTGAAAATTTTTGTATTCGATCGTTTCGCCAATCCGCAATATAAACATTGCCTAACGAATCAGTAGCCGATCCCCAGGGTAAATTGAATTCCCCAGCGTTAGACCCAAATGAACCCCACGCCGTCACAAACTCCCCATCTAAAGAAAATTTCTGGACTCGTGAGTTGTGTTGGTCCACGAGAAACAGATTGTCCTGGCTATCGATTGAAATTCCAGCAGGACCGTTCATTTGGCCTTCATCTGCGCCTTTTGTACCCCAGTGAGAAATATATTCGCCTGAGGCATCATAAATCGTCACCCTATGATTATACTCATCCGTAATATAGATACGTTCTCTACTATCCATAGCCATAGCTACTGCCCAAACAAATTGACCATCTCCCGAACCAGAACCTTTACCAAATTCTCCTAAATATTCGTCATTGATATTACAAATTCCAATCCTAATTGCTGCGGCCCTGGCCGGATCACATCTGTTTAACACAAATATGCGCCCGTCTTTTGAGACTACTATGCTATAAGGACTCGCAAATCCTCGACCATTAAAGCCGTTATTCACTATACCAATAGTCTTAACGTACTCAAGTTGAACCTTACTTGAAAACATAGATATGCTCACATTGAGATCCTATCAAAACCGAATGGATATCTCCGATAGGTTACGCGATTACCCTAGGCCAATTGATATTCTTTAGTAGAAGCAACTAAACGCAACATATTGCCTACTTGCTGTTCTGCTTCATCGCCTTGCTGATGTCCGTGTAAGTTAAGATCCCCGTGGTGCTCGGCGTACTCTATGAGTATCTTCCTTGTATCGTCAGAAACCTTTATCGGACCCAGAAGATCCAGGCACTTATCGGTTAAAGCAGATGGAGTTAATATGCCCTCACCCGAAATTACCTCTAATCTATCTATTATTGCACGAACCCCAGGACTGTTAACGTTAGATAACTCCTTCGCCGCAAAATTAACCCTTTCAACCAAAGAACCACTGTCGATCCATTCAACACCTTCGTGCCAACCTTCCACGGTCGGAGGCTGCAACAAACCCTGCCCCATATATAACATAGTGTTTGAAACCTGCTCAATTCCAAGAGATGGGGCTTGATAATTCCCGGCCATCCTAATGGCTCCCACCACCATTTCAACTGGATTTTTAACCCTGCTAAACATAGCGTTATCCGATTTAAAGAATTCCGAATGAAACAAGGTCCGAAGCATATCCCTGATTTCGTATCCAGATGCAAAATAGGTATCTACCATAGATTGGATTACCCCGTTACCTTCGTCAGTTACCTCATCCGATCCAAAAAATTGGAACATGCGAGTGGCTATAAAGTTGGCGGTGGATTCTTGTTTAACTATGATAGATATAATATCCTCACCGTTGAATTTCCCACTCTCACCTAGAAATGTTTTCAAACCATCATCATGATCTTCATCCATATATTTGAAATGCCAAGCTATCCGACCATAAGGCCAAATAGAATCCTTAGAGGCCCGTACAGACATATATTCCGGGTTACCTAAAGTCCAACCTGTGAACGCCCGGGCGCATTCTTTGATGTCATCCTCACTATAATTACCGATACCCATGGAAAATAATTCCAAAAGTTCTCTCCCATAATTCTCATTTATCGCATCACTATGATTTTCGTTATTGTCTAACCAAACTATCATAGCTGGATCCTGTGATAATTTTAAAAGCAATGTTTCATAGTTTCCCAAACCCTGACTCCGAAACATATCTACTTGATTCAATAATGACCTGGCTTGATTGAGCTTGGCATAACCCGTAGCAAAAAGTCCGTGCCAAAACAGTGCTATTTTCTCCTCCATAGGACAGCTTGTGCTGATCATACGGTACATCCAATAGGCCGCCGACCCCGGAAGGTCTCTTAGTTCAGATTGTTCAACATGATATCGCCGTATGAGATCATCTGGCATGTTTCCCGGATCGGACGGATGCAGAATTTCCTCCACAGTTTTCTCGTACCCTTTTTCTAGATAGGATTCTAATTCCTCGGGATTTGCCCCAAACCCTGTACGTCGGAGCAAATGTGCCATTAATGCTCTGTTTTTCGATATCATAAAATTTCTCCTGGCTACAACAGTTTGGTTTCCTAGTCTACGATGCAAACAAACCGAATTTCTCGAAGGTCCCGTTTGTTATCGGCACAGCGTCTAAATCTAACCAATCTTCCAAAATATCAGTATAAGTTGACCGGAAATCATTGTTCGATTTCAAGTCACCTTCTAGTTGTTCAGCCTCTGAGAGAGAAGGATATTCTCCATAAAGACCACCTTGTACCGAACCACCTATCAGAAAAGCTACACCCCCTGACCCATGATCACTGCCGGATCCATTATCTCTGATTCTCCTACCAAATTCTGAAAATATCAGGATACTGGCATCTTGCTGCCTACCATGCTCTCGGAGATCATCCATTAAACAACCAACTGCACGGTCAACTTCTTCCCACAATTTGGCGTGGGTTATAATCTCCCCTGAATGTGTATCAAAACTACCATGTTGGGTGTAGAGAATTCTAGATCCTAAATCGGCATGTAACACTTGTGAAATATTCTTTACTCTTTGAGATAAGGCATCGGTTGCATACTCAACACTAGATTGGTAAATCTCCGGTGCCGTTCTCAATCTATCGGCTCCTTGTAAGGCCCCCTGGCCTGTTTGACTTAATAAGTCTAATACAGGATCTCTCCCTATGGCCCCACCGTACATACGCGAGAACGCTTCCAGCGTAAACATGCGTAGGTCTTCATCCTTTAGATCCGGAAATAAACCATAGGTTTCCAGGTCTCCTACCGACGCTACTGGCACTCCCGGACATCCAAGTGCCCTGGGTAGCCCTCGCCCGAAATTTATACCTGTAAGTACATTTTCACCTTTAGGGTCTAAATCTCTAATAGCCCTACCCAGCCAGCCTTCCCTGCCAATGGCATTAGGTTCTGCGGTATGCCAGATATCCATCGATCTAAAATGGGATCTGTTTGGTTCTTCATATCCAATCCCATTTATGACCGCGACCTTGCCTTCGTCCCACAACGCCTTAATCGATGTCATGCTAGGATTGAATCCAATTTTCCCGTCAAGATCCAACACACTATGTTGCGGAATGTTAACGACTGATCGAGAATCATAATACTTCCCGCTTCCATGAGGTACTACCGTATTTAAATAATCGTTGCCTCCGGAGAGTTGTATCACTATAAGATCTTTTGCTTTTTTAACCGAAGTCATTCAGACTTCCTCCTTATTTCCGAAGGAATTCCACACTATGACCCTACTCTATCAAACCCATATCCAGCTATCAAGAAAAACATCGCCCATTATGAGAGGTAAATGCGGTCACAGTTTTCCAATCCGACTACACCGCAATTAAATTTGCGGCCGCTCCATAAAAACTGTGATACCTATATCAATATATTTTTGACGTTGATCTGGGGTAACGTTCCTAAAACTTATCCGGATATCTGTGCCTTCCAATTGGTGGAGAACATTACGAAGACAGTCATCAACTGACTGTAACGGATGCTGACCGTGAGCCTCCATATCGAAACTTAGATCTGCGGGACCCCACGTTAAACAATCCACACCTTTTTTAGCCAACTTACGAGCATTATCAACGCCTCTAAGAGTCTCCATCTGAAGACACAGTATCCCATTTGCGTTCCACCACTCAGAGTACTCTAACCGATCTTCTCGACCACTAATTCCATACCTGGCCGCACCGCCCCAACTCCGATGCCCCACCTGTGGATAATAGAAGACATCTAAAGCTTCATCCACTACCGATTCTTGCTCTACTAACGGCACTTCTATTCCCAATGGTCCCAGGTCCAATATGTTGCCTATCAAATATGCATGGCGAGTGTTTTTTATCCTGAATTGGACCGGCAATCCCAATTCTTCGCACATTCTGCAGAACAAAACTAATTTCTCTTCATTGTAAGGACTATGCTGGCTATCGATGGTTATAAAACTGTATGTATCTTTATTTAAAATCTTCTCCAAAGTCGACTGATCAGTATCAAGCGAAGTAGCAACCCCAACCACTATCTCACCTGAACGGATACGTTCCTTCAAAGACATTTCTGTTGCCAAGATGGGCCTCCTTATTTTTTTATACACTTGTAAAAGAATAGCTGATACCCCCGGATTCGTCCTTAGATCAACTATATGTCGGAGCTGTGATCTCTGCACCCATTAATATTTGGCCTCCGAATTCGTAATTATTCTCGAGTCCGGATATGTGTTGAACGCTAACTTTTAGATCCCTAAAAAACCGAGACAATCCTAGCGATTCGTGTATGGCGTTGACCCCTGCCACATGAAAAAGCCTATCCACTGCCTGGCTAGACTGTCTGATAGCGTGAGTGATCGCGAGTCGAGTTCGAAGAGCTTTCTGCTCCAAATCTCCATTGCCGGTTTGTTGGCAATCCCACATACTAGTAACGGCATCAATAACAAAACTTCTAGCTCCGTCTATAATCGCCTCGCACTCCCCGACAACCGTCTGGACAACAGATCTGTCTCTCATCAAAGTTCTGGAATTGGCAGTACCCCTGCTGGTAGCCATCTCCACAAAAACATTCATAGCTCCTCTGGCCATGCCTAAGGAATTTGCTGCCGCTAGAGTCCATCCAATGTGAATTGCTGTCTGGGAGCTATACAATGGGTTTTTATGGTGTGAAGGATCACCTCGAACATATGTGTGCTCCACGGGGACGAACACATCAGAGAACTCGGCATCATTACTAGCAGTACCTCTCATTCCCACGGTATCCCAAGTATCTATCACTTTGCCAGATTCCACGGGGACAATAACAGTACGAGTTAATCTTGCACCGTTATCAGAAGTCACTGGTCCCTTCTCATCCATAACGAATGAATTTAGGAATAAAACATTAGAATGGTCGATACCACTCAAGTAGTTCCATCTTCCTGAAACTAGAAATCCCCCCGTGGTGACCTTAGAAACCCCTTCAGGCCGCGCGGAACCCGAACCGACAAGTATACCCGCTTCTCCTATAATCTCCTTCCCTGCTGATTCACTAACCCTGGAAATCCCCGAGGTAATGGTACTTCCGTTAAAACAACACCAACCTGCAGACCCATCTATTTTAGAAATTTGTTCAACTACATAGAAAGCATTAAGTGGATCAAGTTCTGGTCCACCCAGGCTTTTGGGTACATAGAGCCCAAACAAATTTTCATCCGCCATCAATTTAGCCAGTTCAGGTGGCAATTGCCTCTCTGAATCAATGCGACCAACGTTATCGGCTATAACAGGAGCTAACTTTTTTGCTGCCTGTAGCAAGGTAGAACTCATCGGGAATCCTCCAAGTATTTTTTCCCCAGAATTTTCGTAACTTGACTCTCTAGATGTTCTTCAGACCCATTTTTAATAAGATAGCGAAACTAGACCTAAGATGATAGACCAATCGATTATATGTAACCATAAGCAAAACGGCTACCACCCTGCTAGTAGTGATATCTCCACTCCATCCTCAACCAAGCTAAAAATCACGAAACATGATACTAGAGAGACGTCCTGTAATCTAAGACCAGTTATATCAATCAGCTTCATATAACCCTATATGCGGTTGTTGCTATGTATATTGGTTTATTCGTATAATATCGACCGGTCATTAATTTGATGCTCAGGAGATCGCAATGTCCAAGCTGCTATATGTCGGTACTTATGGCACCGACGACCCAACTAGATCTACTTTTCCATTTTTGATGGCCAAAGGCGCTATTGACGCAGGTCACGAGACGGGTATTATCTTAATGGGCGAAGCTGCCCCATTGATCAAAGATAGTATTTCAGAACAAGTTAAAGGCATTGGGATACCACCACTCAAAGAGTTGATGGATTTCCTAATCGCCCATGAAGTTCCAATCTCAGTTTGAGGTATGTGCGGTCGTGCCCGTGGGGTCACAGACGAAGATCTAAAAGGGAAAAACGCCAGTTTCGGCACTCCTGTAGATGCAGCTAACTCACATGCCGAGTATGATCAAGTAGTAAGCTTTTGAACCATTGGGGCTGACGTGGAGTAAACCAACCGGCCAACTTGCCCGACAATACCCTTATAGATCGTTCACGTTGCCGGTCAAACGATCACTTAACTCCCCGTTGGCGTCGTTGGTAAAACCGCTTATCAGATTCCCCTAAATTACTACTGATAACGAGCCAATCCATCTGCTTAAGGAACGCTAAGGTCCCATCCTGGCAAAGCCAGATAACCTTCGATTGGAACTATATTGGCGACCGCAATGTCCTGGGCTAATTTTAATCTCTGGATATTGTATATATGTGCAATATACTCGAAATAACGATGAACAAAAGTCATCTCTAACGTAATTAAGTACTTGTCCGGTTCTGTATCATCAGACCTTATGCCCCTATATCCTGCATCCTTTAATGCGGTCCAATTGCCACCCCGGTTTACCTGTATTTCCTTGGAACGGCAAGATTTCACGGTTTCCCGCTCTAAAATACCCTGAGCTAATACGAGGGCTTCTTTTAATTTATCCAGGAGGATGTCCAGATCCCAATATTTGGTCTCGTCGAGCCGTCGATCATATGGTGAATCTAAAAGATCATCTATATATGCGCCTCGATCTAAACCTGAAGGAAAAAGAATCTTTCCCCACCGTTCCCATAACCATCTATAATCCCCAGACGCCATATGACTTAGATTACGACGTATACTCCATTTACTCCAACCCCAACGCTGAGATTCAAAATCAAGTAAATCATCCTTCAAACCTACCACTTCTTTTTCAACCATCTGATATATCTTCTTCTCAAATGCAGGAAACAGGTAGGTAGCCGGCACATCGGGATTCAGTACATCCCATGTAATTGAACTCATTTATGCAGGACCTCGCTAGAAACAGTATTGCCCTTAGTTACACCCTACCCAGAGCCGCATACTAAATTAACAGACTATGCTTAGGTTCTATGGCATTTTTCAAGAGTCAACCAAGAGATTTCAATGTTCTACAACAACCTAATGTCTTTAATCCGGTACTTTAGTAGATTGCCACGCTACCATTTGCCATTTCTCGCCACGTTTTATATACACATCAGTAAATTTAACCTGAAACCTAACATCATTACCATTGGCATTAACATGGAACTTGGCATGCCCTGTCACCACCGCTGTTTCCCCATATTGTTGAACTTTCACATCCTCACGGTCTATAGACTGATATTTGGTCCGCCCTGAACTTAGCGCGGATATAAATTCCGCTTTAGTTTCTTGCCTCGCAGTAGAGTGGGTGTATACCAAGTCGTCAGAAAGAATTTCTTCTAACTTGTCAATATCCAGATCACACATGGCCTTGATGCGTGCGGTTTCTAATGCCAGTATCGCTTCCATAAATATCCTCTAAAATAATTTTCTAGCCCTCATTACGCCTTAATCCTTAAATCAACTGAGTCCACGAGATCGTAATTTTTCCGCTGTTACTAATTCATAAAACTCGATGGGATATTCCGTTAATAATTGTTGCATTTCTCCGTTTAGTGTTCTAACTATATCCGGAACAGTCTGCATATTAGTCGGCTCGATAGATTCCTGCCTCCACTCGGCATACACAACATTCGAATTGCCCGGTAACCCCTGTCCACCTATATAGACGTGGGCTGGATTCCGTCCAGCTTCTTCATATGCGGCCGTAATCTTCGTGAGGTAATTAGCTACCTCCCATGCTTTACCCGGTTGAGTCTTCGCCACCCGTCTTATGATATACATTTGATATCTCCCCTTTATCCCAGCGTTATATTGGCGGGCTCCACAAGTCATTGTACCCGATCCCTGTTTAAAACACTCCGACTACCCGTCCCTAACATTTAAAGGAGATTTAGATCCGAATCCGCCACATACTCCAAATCAACTAACAAAAACAAACCGCATGTGAGAAAATTAGATGACAATGCGCGTAGCTCCCGTTCGACAGATAATGAACACTAATAAAATTCATACCCGTGAAATCGACCTATACATCACATATTACTCGGTGCCACAAGGAGAAAGCGGACATGATACGAGTACAACTAAATTTAGAAGATAAATCTGACTTAATCACCGCGAAAGCCCAATGGAAATTCGCATCTGGCCTTGTTCCGGGTGAGGCAAATCAAGGATTGATAGAGGGCTTACCTGGCAGTCCCGCAAGGCTACCAGATTACGATGACTCCGCATGGGATGTATGTGACAATATACAAATAGGCCGCTCGGCAGGGCTTACATTTGGCTGGTTTAGGATCAATCTTACTCTTCCTAACCAAGTGGCAGGAAGAGACATCGCTGGGTATCGACTCTTTTTTGAGACCTGTATAGACGATTACGGTGAAATCTGGGTGAATGGAGAATGCGACCGAGTGAATGGGACTGTAGCCGGATTCAACATACCACAACGGGTTCCGGTGGCGACCGAAGCTATGCCAGGCCAACAATATGTACTAGCTTGTCTTGCCGCTAATGGTCCACTTGCGGCGCCCGGAGGCGGAATATTCATGCGATATGCGACATTGGCTTTTGAAAACTATTCACTCTAAATTTTGGATCTATTGCCCTAATACAAAACCACTAATTCCGAAAAAGGACTGTACCGCCTGCTCGAATCCATAAATCACTTGAAATGATTCATCAGCAAATCTCTGGGAAATAAAATGCCTGGGTATAGGAGCGTATCATATGCCAATACATCAAATTGTTCCGTCCCTAGAGAGAATAGTTTCCTCGGATCAAAACATAGAGATCCTAGGATCGGGATACAACATTGGCGAAGGACCCCTGTGGTGGCATGAGGAAGGATATCTCCTTTTTAGCGAAGTTAGGGGAAACAAAAGATGGATGTGGTCGCCAGATGAGGGGCTAACCTTATTGAAGCAACAAACTAATAATGCTAATGGATTGACCAGGGATACCTTGGGAAGGCTTGTAATCTGCGAGGGTGGTGCCCACAGGGTTATCAGAATAGAGCCGGATGACTCGATAACAGTCTTGGCTAGCCAATACCACGGGTTACCTTTAAATCGTCCAAATGACGTCGTAGTAAAGTCCGACGGTAGTATTTATTTCACTGATCCAGGCGGCCCCGCTCCTGATACTAGCCTTGATTTTTCGGGAGTTTACAGAATCACCCCAGACTTGGAAACGATCAATCTCCTTGTCCGTGATTATGTGCTGCCTAACGGGCTGGCTTTCTCTCCTGACGAAAAAATATTATACGTCAATGATTCACAAGGGCTCTTAGTCAACGATGATATATTCAAAAGTATTGGTTACATAGATGCCTTCGATGTCCGAAATAACGGAATGTTGGCCAATCGTAGAAGATTCTGCGACTTAACCGGCGACCGGTCAGGGATACCCGATGGGCTCAAAGTTGATATAGAAGGAAATATTTACTGCACAGGCCCAGGTGGAATTTGGGTGATGGATCCTTTAGGCACACACCTCGGAACGATCTTGACGGAAGTCGAACATACCACCAACATAGCATGGGGTGGCAGTGATTGGAAAACAATGTTCATCACAACCCCGACTACCTTGGCCCGTATTCAGTTGAAAATCCCAGGCCTACCCGTGCCATCCGCCCACTGATAGATATCAATGCATGGGAACTGCCCCATCTGTAATAATTATCTCTCAAAACTAACTTCACCTATTTGAACTACTTCCAACTATATTGGCTAATATATCGGATACTTCTTTCGGATTAGTAATCATAGGATCATGACCCGATTCAATGTGGTGCATATCCCAATTAAGTGACTGAACTTTGGCAATCACCGATTCAAATCCTGCTTCGCTACTCCCTACAAAACTAGTTGATAAATCGTCCCTAAAGCCTGTTCTTAGAGATATTTTCTGGGAAAACGAAGCCGCCGGATGCGGGGTTATCTTCGAGTAAACCCATTCCAAATCGGCTTTCCTTGTTATTCCCCAGCGGCCAGTTATCTCCTGCTGTGACTGTGGAGCTGGCAGAAACCCATCCCCATCGATTAAATGGCTTCTGATCCACTGAGTAAAGGCGGGACCCCGAACCGCATCCAGCTGGTCCAGCATGGATTCACCGTCGCTCGGGACGACACCATTAATATAAACCAAGTTTGCCAACCGTTCAGGGCAGATATCCGCGACTCCAGTAATTACCATACCTGCATAAGCATGACCTACGAGAACCACATTCCACAGATTCTCGTAGGTCATCAATTGGACTATATCCTGAATGTGGAGGTCTAAGTCTATAAGCAGGGGATCCAAAACTTTATTTAAGTGAGCTTTATCTCCCGTCCCTGTCAGACTGGGAGTATAGATCTGAAAGTCCGACGGATTCATGAGGGCCGTAACTTTCTGCCAACACCAACCCCCGTGCCAAGCCCCGTGAACAAAAACAATATTAGTCATAAAGCGCTATCCGTTCCCAGAATTGGATACAATTAATTTTTACATATATGGGCCCTTGGATATATGGTTCATAATCCCCGATTAATCATTCAACTGCGTAATCGATATCCAACACGGGCCATTTCCAACAGGTACCACTCGGATTTTGTCTATCGTACCCCTAGTTTGATCCACCTCGAAAGTAGCAAGGTTACCCGAATCTTGCCCTGCCGAATAAAGATATCTATCCCCTGGCCCCAAACATAGAGCATTGGGTCTCGCCTCGGAAGATATTATTCCATTGGCTGTTAATTCTCCCGTTTCCGTGTCAACCGTAAAGCAAGCAATGCTATCGTGCCCACGGTTAGGCGCGAATAACAATTTTCCCGAACGGGAAATTTGGATTTGCGAACAGGTGTTTCTATCACTGTATCCGGCAGGCAAAGTGGTTAGTGTTTGGAACAGTGATAGCGTGCCTTTGGTTGTATCCAGACGGTATCCGCTTACACTACACCCCTGTTCGTTGGAAAAATACAGGATATCTAGGGACGGATGAAAGCAAAAATGGCGGGGCCCCAAGAACTCTTGGGGGTCAACTTTGTCGGGTGAGTTAGGGCTGATCTGTCCTGTATTCTCATCGAAAATAAATTGGTAAATAGAGTTGGGACCATTACCTGCAATATGCGGGACGAATGCATAGCTGTTTGTGGAATCCGTCTGCATTGCATGGGCACCTGTTGCTGTATCCAAAGACACCACTGGCGGATTTATAACCGAGCCGTCCTGAGCAATGCCATGTACTTTCACTCCTGCTCCTTGATAGTAAGATGACAATAAGTATTTACCTTTCCTATCTGTAGAGATATAAACCGGCCACGAATCAAGGGGTACGGACCCGAGTGACGTAAGCCCGCCATCATTTGGATTAATTTGATAGCTGGATATACCGGGTATATCCCTGCATCCAACGTACAGATGATGCTTATCTGGACTTAAACTCATCGTAAATGGTCCGCCTTGAACTGGAACTTCAAATTCAGGAGTTATATTTCCACTTTCCGGATCTACAGTGAACACGGAAATCTTGTTATCTCCCTGCATGGCAACATACATGAAATAAGCCATTCTAGTCCTCCCTATCATTTAATTTAATGTAGCTGGAGCCAATGACATGGATAATGCTACCATCATATTATAAACAAGACCCTATCCGTGTATTAACCCAACCAAGTTGCTGGGAAACAACCCATCGGATCAGGAACCATTAATCGCAACCAAACCTTTTAATGAACTAATGCATATAAAGTGCAAGAATACATGGGAGGATATGTTAGGATTCTCGCTACGGTGCTTAACGGAGTCCCGAATACTTCCTCAAAGATTAAGGCTCACAGCATATGGTTTTAGAAACACAAGATGGTCAAAGTCAAGAATATTATGAGGTCGTAATCATAGGAGCTGGAGCAGCTGGTTTGATGTGCGGGATTGAAGCTGGAAATCGCGGCCGCAAAGTCTTGATAATCGACCGTGCCAACAGGGTCGCCAAAAAGATTCTCATATCAGGAGGTGGACGTTGTAATTTCACCAACTTAAGCGCGTCACCAGATAATTACCAATCACAGAACTCTTCTTTCTGTATATCTGCCCTCAAATCCTATACCCCAGACGATTTCATTTACCTGGTAGACCTCCACAATATCCCATATTTTGAAAAAAAATTAGGACAACTCTTTTGCCAAGGTACCTCCCGTGAGATAGTTAACATGCTCGTAACAGAGTGTGATAGGGCCGGTGTCACAATTACATTAAATTGTAATGTGCAAGAAATCCAGTTATCAAATACATTCCAGATCACAGTGGATGGCAAGTTAATTCAATCAGATTCATTAGTAATGGCTACCGGAGGCGCTTCAATTCCGCAAATGGGCTCAACTAGATTTACCTATCAAATAGCAAGACAGTTTGGACTCCCCGTTACGGAAATTAGACCAGGGCTGGTACCGCTTACTTTCAGTGGATCAAGGTTAGAATTTTGCAAAAGCCTAGCCGGATTATCAATACCCACTATCGTATCAACCGATGGATACCAATTTGAAGAAAGCCTTTTGTTCACACATAAGGGGATCAGCGGACCCGCAATTTTGCAAATATCTTCACACTGGCGGGAAAAGAACCCGATTAGAATCGATTTACTACCTCACTTTGACTTACTAACCTATTTAAAACATGAACGATCATCACACCCAAGATCCTCCCTACCCACTATATTATCGAGACAGTTACCAAGAAACTTCGTAAAAGCATTGACATTGGCGTATTTGCCGGATAAGCCTATGAATCTTTTATCGGATAACGACCTTGATAATATCACAACAAAATTAAAAATATGGGAGCTATACCCTTCGGGAACTGAAGGGCACAGAACAGCTGAAGTTTCGTTAGGGGGAGTAGACACTTCCAAACTATCCTCCAGAACAATGGAGGCTAACGATATACCGGGACTTTATTTTATAGGAGAAGCGGTTGATGTAACTGGTCCTCTAGGAGGGTACAATTTCCAGTGGGCCTGGGCTTCAGGGTTCGCTGCCGGGCAATATGTATAATCATGCGACTTATTTCAGGATAACCCAGTCAGTTTAGATATCTTAATAACTACACAATTTTATAAGAATAGAATACGTGATATTCAGAAGTGCTAAACTAGCAATATATCATATTCTTTATATTACCAGCCAAATTACGGGAGGTCCCTACTTGAAATTTGCGACGTTTACCCACCTACCTTGGCCCGAAAACAATAATCCCGCTGACCTTTATGAGAGACACGCAGGTCAAGTGATATTCGCAGAAGAACTGGGTTTCCACAGTGCCTGGCTGGCCGAGCACCATTTTACCCGATATGGTCTCGGCTCGGCCCCTATGGTTGTTGCCTCAAATATAATGGCACGGACTAAAAAGATCAGAATTGGGACCGCCGTACTAGTACCGCCTCTTCATCATCCTGTCAGGTTAGCTGAAGAGGTTTCTGTCCTTGATGTTCTTAGTAATGGCCGTGTTGACGTGGGATTTGGGAGAGGTGGCCCTGGTTATGAATTTAGAGGCTACAACGTCGACCATGAAGAGAGTCAA
>CAJXEF010000001.1 GCA_913052545.1 uncultured Chloroflexota bacterium | reverse complement strand
CCCCAGTTCCTCTCCGTGCTTGGCTATTGTCAACAACATATCCGGTGTTGCTAGCGGGCCTCTTCCAGGCACTGTAAACCCGTATTTCATATTAACCTTCCTATCACCCTAGTCTCAGTGAAATAAAAGCCCTCCGTTAACGTTATAAGCCTGACCTGTAATAAAATTAGATTCGTCGGATGCCAGAAACGACACCATATTTGCCACATCTTCAGACTCTGCGATCCTGCCGAGTGGAGTATTCACGCCAGCTTGTTGGACTATTTGGGATCTGAATTCCTCAAGCGTCATCCCTTTAGATTCAGCTTCTGCCAATTCCCAATAACTCATGCGATCAGTGTTTATCGGCCCAGGACATACGGCATTTACCGTTATGCGGTGACGGGCCAGGTCCATAGCTGAAGCTTGCGTCAGTCCCAAAACCGCAAATTTAGAACTTGAATACGCCGCACCCATAGCGCTAGCTTGCTTCGAAGCATTTGAAGCAATATTGATAATCCTACCTCCAGCGCCCTGATTTATCATATGTAAGGCTCCAAACTTTGTGCACAGAAATACAGCCGTAGTATTGATATTTAGGAAATGATGCCATACGCTTTCATCGAGTTCAGTTACCGGAACTTTATCCCGTCCTATGACAGCACGGGCATTGTTTATCAGAATATCGAGACGTCCATAGTGAGAAACTACCTGCTCTATCATCGATTGTATTTCTTCACTCTTGCTGAGATCAGCGTAAATTGGATGTGCACTGGCTCCTAAATCTTTAATTTCGTCTGAGACACTGTCAATACTATTCCATTCTTGTCGCAATTCGGCTGGCGGTAAATCGCTCGCCGGTCGGTGCACGTCCGTGATGGCCAAACTAGCTCCCTGGGAAGCCAGTTTAAGAGCTGTAGCACGACCCACTCCTCTCATCCCACCGGCACCGGTTACGAGGGCAACTTTCCCATCCAAATTACCCATGTTTAATACTCCTTTGTCCTAAGTTCTAAATCACCTATCTATCCGCTAAGGTAAATAACAATTCATCCCAGCGAGTAAACATGGAGCACCATGGATATCCACGAACTAGACATCTATTAAGCCTCTGATATCACAAGTTATCCAAGCCAGTTTTAGCCTCAGTTCTTAGGACTCCAACAGCCATACATCAAAATTACTGTAGATGCTGTGCGAAAAACTCTAGAGTACGGGGCCACGAAGTTTCGGCAGCATCCTTGTTATATCTTTCTCCGGTATGATCCATAAAAGCATGTCCTGCGCCCGGGTAAGAGAAGAACTCGTGTTGTTTACCAAGCCTTGTTAGCTCTTGGTCAAGTTTAACTTGGTCGTCAGGCGACGGGTTGCCATCCTCCTGCCCAAAATGAAACATCATGGGACAATTAATACCACTAGACAATTCGAAAGGAGATTGATTCCCGGCACCCCATATATCCATTATGCTTCCGCCATAATAGGGAACTGCAGCTTTGAATGCCGAGCTTACAGCAGACATTAACCACGTAACTCGACCCCCCATACAGAAGCCTGTGATACCTAATCTATTAGTATCAACAGCGGAATGACCCTGCAAAAAATCAACTGCAGCGTTGATATCATCGATTATCTCGGGATCACTGAGATGTTTTAAGCGGTCCAAGCGCGGCCCTTCCCAAATTTCCGGAGTAAATCTGTGGAACATATCTGGAACCACGGCTACATATCCGGCTTCGGCCAGTTTATCGGCCATCGCCCGATCAAATTCATCTACGCCACCGACGTGAAACGCGATTACAACCGCAGGGAATGGTCCTGATCCACTGGGAACACTAGTATACATCTCCATATCTTCGCCGTTTACTTGTAAATGTTCGGTAAAAGCTGGCATTCAAATCACTCTCTCTAAAATTAATGGTGAGCCGATCACGAGGAATTTTAACAGAATTAAATTTCTATAGCATTGAATAAAATTTTGAACCAAACCATCCCATATAAATGAAGGCTACGTGATATCCTTACAACAAGGTTATATAGTTGTCTACAGGAATGATCAATATGTGCGGTAGGTTTACTCTCGGCACTCCACCTGAAGTTATCTCGATGTGCTTTGACATAAGCACTGATAGTTTTCAATATTTACCGGCATTTAATATCGCACCAACTCAAGATGTTCTAACCATTCGGAAAATGGATGATCGGAGAAAAGTTAGCGTAATGAGATGGGGATTAATCCCGTTTTGGGCTAAAGAAGCAAAAATTGGGAATAAAATGATAAACGCCCGATCAGAAACAGTTATAGAGAACAAAGTATTTAAGACCGCCTTCCACAAAAGACGCTGCCTTATCCTAGCCGACAGTTTTTACGAATGGGTCAGAGCATCCAAATCCAAGCAGCCTATCCGAATATTGCTGGCTTCAGAAAAACCCTTTGCATTCGCAGGCATCTGGGAATCGTGGAAAGACCCAAATCAACCTGATTCTCAACCAGTAGAATCCTGCTCGATAATCACTACGCGCGCCAATGCTCTAATAGATCCGATTCATGATCGGATGCCCGTTATACTCTCGCAAGAATTAGAATCCGATTGGTTAGATATAGATAATACAGACACTGGCCTTTTACGCGAAATATTGATTCCATTCGACCCTGGACTAATGAAATGCTATCCAGTTTCCCAGGCGGTAAATTCAACTAAGAATCAAGGCGAAGACTTAATAGCTCCATTGATCCAGCATTCATTATTTGACAGTGCATGAAACTCTCCCAGTATCCCTTTGTCTTTTCCCAGGCCCATATTACCTAGTGTTAGAATATGCTCAGTATGATACTGTTTCTAAGGAATCGACCGCATAAATAGTTTCACAAGGAGAATGTATCCATGACTCAACAACAGGCAGAGCTCAGTCCAGAAACTGTGCTGGCTCAAATAAAAGCCAATGGAGTTACTCACGTAGTCTGGTTGCCCGATAGCGAAACAAACTGGTTGTACCTGTTGATGAAGGCTGATCCTACCATTGAACTGATACCCGTAAGTAGGGAAGGAGCCGCCTTCTCCACCGCTGCAGGCTTGTCCGTAGGTGGTAAGAAGCCCATAATCCTCATCCAAAACACCGGGTTAATGGAATCTGGTGATTCTTTAAGGGGATGGGCTATAGGTATGAACATCCCCGTTGTTCTAATGGTAGGATATCGGGGTTACACTCGGCACGGTGTCATACAAGACACGGCTGCGACTTATACCGAACGCTTTTTGAATGCATTCGATGTTGATTATTATTTGATCGAAAATAGTGAAGACGCAGAGCGAATAACGATAGCATTTAAAGAAGCAGAAAAGACACGCCGTCCAGTCGCAGTGTTGGTCGGAGATGAATACCATGGGTTCAACAGCCGTTAGTTTTGATTCTACAAGAGCCATTAGCCCATAAATCGCTTATCCAGATAAATTTCTGGGAAATCAACGGAGGGGACCAAGATGATAGATACAACAGATATGTTAAATGTGTTCCAAAATCATAGGGGAGACGCCATTGTCATCTCCGGTAGAGCCAGCAAGCATTGGGTAAACATTAGCACTTACGAAAAAAGAGATGTACCTCTGGGCGATCCTGCTATGGGCGGCCATGCGTCATTCGCATTTGGACTTGCCTTGGCCAATCCTGATAAAAAGATAATATTATTCGACTCCGAGGGCGATGTTTTGATGAACATGGGAGTACTGACAACCATCGCTGAAATTGCGCCGCCGAATTTCTACCATTTCTTGCTTGATAACGAGGTGTATGCCACCACTGGCGGCCAACCAGTACCTAATGCACAAAACGTTGCTTATGATGTTATAGCCAGTGGGGCTGGTTATCCATCTTCCCATGCTTTCGATAACCTTGAAGATTTTACCAACAATGTTGAGGAGATATTAGCTAATCCAGGCCCAGTAATGGTCGCTTTAAAAGTGAATCCTGAAATAGAAAATGAACCAATTGGTAGACGGCGCCGATGGCAAACTCGAACAAGAGACCAAGTTATAGAAGATCTCCAAGGGCAACTTGGGCTTTCAACGAGCTAACCAGGTTACAATTTGGACTGATCACACTCTAAGTTGCGAATATCACCCCATGCGAGCCCACAAGTGGACATGGGGTTAAATGTTTTGAATGGCTTCGTTCACTAGTCATAGATATGAAAGGTGGCATATAAAACGGTATATCTCTATCCAACATATTTAAATGTCAAGGGAAATGATGTGACCTATCCGTTGCTAAAAGGCCTTCAAGTGTTGGAATTCGGTGAATCGATATCCGCACCCTATTGCGGAAAACTACTAGCTGACATGGGTGCAAACGTGCTGAAAATAGAGCGGATAAGTTCTGGAGACTCTACCAGAGAGTACGGACCTTTTTTGAATGATGACCCACACTTGGAACGGAGCGGGCTTTACCTTTATCTTAATTCAAATAAAAAGGGAATCACATTAAATTTAGAAACCCCAACTGGAATGGAAATATTCCATGAGTTATTCACCGAATCGGACGTGTACGTTCAGAATTTACATCCGCTAGAAATGGACTACCTAGGTCTGGCCTGGGAGAATCTCAAGCATCTAAACCAGAAAATAGTGATGGCGTCGATCACGCCCTTCGGACTAACCGGACCCTATCGCAATTGGAAAGCATATGACATCAATCTAGCTGCAGCTGGAGGAATATGCCAGGGACTCGGTGTAGCAACAAAAGAGCCGCTAACTTTCGGTACACCCGAAGTAGGATATTTCGCTGGAGCATCTGCCTGTTCGTCGATAATGGGAGCCATGTTATCCAAATCGGTTAGCGGGTTAGGCCAGCACATTGATATCGCCGAAGTTGAGTCCATGGCTGGCATTTATAACGGGCCTGAAGCATTGATGGCAGTTTACCAATGGCGTGTTACCAGACGCACAGGACATCATGCTCTGGATTTTCCATACCCAAACTGCATACTCCGTTGTAAAGATGGATTCGTTTTTGTCGGGGCTCCGGAAGGTCGTCAATGGCGTAATCTCCTGGACTTGATGGGTAACCCGGATTGGGCTAAAGAGGATCGCTTTCGAAACCGAACATCTATGAATAACGAATACGCGGAGGAAGTCGATTCATATATGGAACAATGGCTATCAAACTATACTAAAAATGAACTTCTTGATATGGCTTTGGATGCGCAAATTCCACTCGCACCTGTAAGAGGCTTTGATGAGGTCCGAAACGATCCAAGCCTTTCCAGCCAGTTCATTCCAATATCCCGGGACTATACTGGGGAAGTTAGTTATCCTGGCACTCCCTATAATCTCGTGGGGTTAGAGCATAGTTCCCCATGTCCAGCACCCACACTTGGCCAACACAATATGGAGATATATTGTGGCCAATTGGGTTACACACCAGAAGAACTAACAAAACTTTACCAAGCGGAAATCATATAGGAGTTCGATTTGGATAACCATTCACTCCCAAGTCCCCTTTCCGGCTATCGTGTCTTAGATTTTGGGTGGGTACTAGCCGGAGCTCTTCCGGGAATGATACTGGCCGATATGGGAGCGGAGGTAATTAAGGTCGAATCTCATAAAAGAATGGATTATATGCGACTGGGGAGACCGATAATCGGTGATGACCCAGATCCAGAACAAAATCCAATGTTTCACAACGTAAATCGCGGCAAATTAAGTATCACTCTCAATACCAAAGAACCTAAAGCATTAACATTAGTCAAGGAACTCGTTTCACATTGCGACATACTTATTGAAAATTTCTCTCCCGGTGTAATGGGCAGACTCGGGTTAAGTTACGAAGTCTTGAAGAATATAAACCCCAAATTAGTAATGGTATCAATCTCATCCAATGGGCAATCCGGTCCTTTGAGAGATTTAAGAGCCTACGCTCCATCGATTGGAGCGCTTTCCGGACTGGATAGCACTATAGGCTATAAACCCGAGAACACAACAAGTAGGCCACTAGGCCTCAAACACGCCTATGGTGACATCTGCGGTGCTTTACATAGCGTATTCGCTATCCTGTCTGCCTTATATAACCGCTTAGAAACAAGACAAGGGCAATATATTGATTTGTCCATGCTACGGGCTACGGTATCAACCATGGGGGCAGGACTTATGGAATACGAAATGACAGGCAGGGTTCTGACCCCACAGGGAAATTATGACCCCACTATGGCCCCTTATGGCAACTATCCATGCAATGAACCAGACTCGTGGATATCTATCGCTGTACGCACCGAAGAAGAATGGCAAGGATTGAAAGAGGCATTAAATGATGCCGACTGGTGCGAATTACCAATTTTCAACAGCAGATACCAGCGTCTAAAACATACCGCAGAATTAGATATTTATATGGCCAACTATACGTCCAACCATGGCCCTTATGAACTTGCTGAATTACTTCAATCTCACAAGGTAGCAGCGATACCTGTAATGAACGCGGAAGATCGATTATCGAATCAACATTTTCAAGCTCGGCGGCTTTATTCTGAAATAGAGCACCCCTCACTTGGTATGGAACCAATCTTTAACTTGATGTGGAATTTCAGTGACACACCACTCCGAATACAACGGCATGCCCCACTAATGGGCGAACACAACCTCGAAATTTTCCGGGATTTACTCGGCCTTTCCATACAGGAAATTGAAGAACTAAAAGTGGAACAGGTCATATGGTGATAGGCGACTAAATACAACTCACACAGCAAATAGTATTATTAGCCCTAATATGCTTCAATATTCTGAACTCTATATCAAATTCAGACTATCCACCAAGAGGTAATAATGGCCCGACAAGATGAACAGCAAAGAGTTACCGAAACTCTTCCAGAGGTTGAAGGAATTACTCCGCAAGCTATCCAAAACGCTAAGAATATGATTGGAGCAAGGCTTCGCACCGAGAACTTCACTAGAGACGCGTCACTAGGAGGCCTCCTTAATTTCGTTAACGGTATCGGGGATTCAAACCCCATGTTCCGTGACCAAGAATATTCAGCATATTCTAAACATGGATCAATAATAGGTCATCCCTGCTCCCCTTATATGCGTCATTGGTCGGGTAGAACTCGCTGGGGACTACCTGGAGTCCATGGATTTTTCGCCGGAAACGACTGGGAATTTTTCAGGCATCTGAGACCTGGAGATGCGATCAATTGTATTGAACGGGTATTAGATGTTCAAGAAAAACAAAGCGAATATTCAGGAACACTAGTTATACAATTCGTAGAAACCATATATACGAACCAACGCGATGAAATTTTATCCCGAGTTGTAGGCTGGTGTACCCGTCACCAACGTAGGGCTTCTCGGGAATTAGGAAAATATTCGGGAGTTCCTAAGAGACACGAGTACACGCCCAAAGAACTTGAAGAGATAGACGAAATCGTATTGAGTGAAAAAGCCCGCGGAAATCAAACTCGCTATTATGAGGATACCCAAATAGGTGAATCGCTAGATCCAGTTGTGAGAGGTCCGCTTTCATTACAGGATGTCAGCGCTTTCCTAGTAGGAACCGGCCGATCAAGCGCCCATGGCGTACTACTCAGGGAAGCATTGCGCCATCCTGATCATTTTTTCCGTAATCCTGAATCGGGCGGAGGACTAGAATATACAGGTATCGGTCATCTGCGTGATTCAGTGGCTGAGGCAGTAGGAGTTCCCGGGGCATATGACTACGGCCCGCAAAGGGTCTCATGGATGGGGACATTAATCACTAATTGGATGGGAGATGACGCGTTTCTGAAGAGACTTAGAGTCGAATGCAGACGCTTCAATGTATACGGTGATACCCAATGGCTGAAAGGAAAAGTGATTGGGAAACATATTGACCAAGGAAGTCCACTGGTAGACCTCGAGATATGGGCAGAAAATCAAAGGGGGGAGATCACCGCTCCGGGACAAGCAACAGTTATGTTGCCTTCTAGAAATCCATCTGTGCCTTGGTTCTCAGACGGACGTGAAATCAACTTAAGAAGCTTCACCCATAGCGCTGGCATGCCACCAATATTGCCTGTACTTTAAAAATGACACTTATCAAGTTTGTAACAATACATAGATGACAACTCAAAACAGCAATAACATGACAGCGTTACAGGGCATTAGGATATTGGAAATATCCACCATGGTAGCTGCCCCGTTTACTGGCAAATTACTGGCCTCATTGGGTGCAGACGTAGTCAAAATTGAACACCCTAGAACGGGAGACCCTTCCCGGAGAAGAGGCCCTTTCCCATCAGATGACCCACATAAAGAACGAAGTGGAACGTTTTTATATCTGAATACGGGCAAACGGAGTGTCTGCCTGAACTTAGAAGAGCCACAAGGCAGAACCATATTAAACCAATTAGTCGGTCTATCCGATGTAGTAATTCATGACAAGCAACCAAACATGGCAAATACATTGGGTCTGCTTCCGGACAATCTATTCCAGGTTAACCCCAAACTGATAATAAGCTCAGTAACACCTTATGGAAGCACAGGCCCTGATTCCAACAAATATGCTAAGGACATAAACATCTTCCATTCGGCCGGTGAAGGCAACCTGCTTCCTAATGGCCTCGCATTAGAACATTTCCCTGAACGGGCTCCAATCACAGCCGGAAGTTTGATGGGTTCATATCAAGGAGGTCTTACAGCTGCGGTTGGCATCCTCGGGGCAATATTTGCAAAGATTAATGATCAGATCGCGCAAACTGTGGATTGCTCTATCCAAGAAGCCCAATTGAATATTGGATATCTCCCAATCCAACGTCTTGAATCTGAAGGGTTTGAAGAAACCAGATTTTCCAGATTTTTCCGGGTAGGTGGCGTAATGCCAACTGATGACGGATACATAGAATTATTAACCTTGGAACCACGTCAGTGGGAAGGTTTGGGCAAATATTTAGGCGAACCAGACTGGGCATCTCCGGATAAATTCTCTGATCCTGCAACTTACGGAGAAGGTATAAACGAAAATGTGCGCTCTTGGACCAAAATTCGCAACAAGAATGACATATATCACGATGGTCAAGCATTGGGAGTGCCGTTTGCACCGTATTACACCCCGGGCGAAATATTTGAAAATATCCACCAACGTGATAGGGGGTTTTTTAAAAAACTCAGCCATCCCGAGGCAGGGGATTATGAATACGCCAATCTACCTTTCAACCTGCCTGAAACACCGACCATCTTAAAAAGGGCACCTCTTTTGGGCGAACACACAAAGGAGATTGTTTCCAAGTTAGGGTATTCAAAATCAGAAATAATCATGCTTTATAGATCCGGCACCATCTAGTGAATATTCCAATGACAGCTAATGATAGTAGTTGCAACGGACCTTTGTCTGGTGTCCGAGTAGCCGATTTCTCAGTCCACGCAGCAGGGCCATTCGCGGGTTTAATGCTTGCCGAAATGGGAGCTCAGGTTATAAAAATCGAAAGTTCAGCACGATTAGACATAACTCGAAGAACCCATACTATGTATGGCAAACCACCTTCCAGTTTTGAACAGATAAATGCTAATAAGATGTCTGCGTGCTTAAATCTAAAAGAACCCCAAGCAATCGAACTTGCTCTGAAATTGGTATCAGTTTCAGACCTAGTCCTTGAAAATTTCCGACCTGGTGTGATGGATCGTTTAGGAATCGGATACACTTCTTTGATCAATGTTAAACCTGACATCATACTAGTATCCCTATCTTCTAATGGTCAGACAGGGCCGGAAAGTAACTATGCCGGATATGCGCCTATGTTTGCTGCTCTAGGAGGTTTGGGGCATTTGACCGGCTATCCTGATGGCCCACCCGTGGAACTTCGTCACGGCATGGATCACACAGGTGGAATGTTAGCTGCTTTTGCCTCGCTAGCAGGACTCTGCGCCAAAACAGGCTCCAGTCTCGGCCAGCATATAGACGTTTCTGTCCGAGATATGGGGGCATCCTTCATCGGACCTGCTCTACTCGACTATGCCATGAACCAGAGAAACAGAACGAGAATTGGTAACCGTGATGACTCCTCCGCGCCCCAAGGGGTCTACCGATGCCTTGGCGAAGATAATTGGGTAGCTATTTCAGTCAGTTCAGACGACGAATGGCAAAGCATGGTTCACGCGATGGGATATCCCGACTGGGCGACCACCAGCCAATTCGGCGACGGTTTTAAACGATGGAAAAACCATGACAAACTCGATCTCTTGATTGAAAAATGGACATCGGGCATTGAAGCTTCACAGGTGTCGGACTCTTTACAACAGCTAGGAGTAGCTGCATCGGTTTCGTTGTCACCTAAACAAGTACTCCAGAACCATCATTTATTGGAGAGGGAAGCATTCCCTATCATTGTTGATAAAGAAAAAGGACAACAAAAGGCTGTAAGCCCTCCTTGGAAATTCTCCAAAACGGTAGCTGCCATAGATAAATGGACCCCCGAATTGGGCGAAAACAATATAGAGGTTTTTAACGGTCTTCTGGGTCTCGAAATACCGGAAATCGAAAAACTGGAGAAACATCAAGTTATATGGTGATAGACTAAAACGGAACGTGAGCATATCGACAAGCCGTTATATTGATCACCACTGTTTAGATTAGATAATAACAGAGAGGTTTATATGAGCGATTATGTACCCAGTCCCAGGGAATGGGTCGCAGACCAAGTAAAGCTATACGAGGAAAGTGGTGGAACCGAAGGTTTAACTTTGAGAGAAACCGGATTGCCAGTAATAATCGTTACTAATCAGGGGCGAACAACAGGAGCCATACGTAAAACGCCTCTAATGCAAGTAGTCGATGGAGAGAATTATATTTTAGTAGGATCCCAAGGGGGCCGGCCGAAACACCCTCTTTGGTACCACAACCTAAAAGAAAATCCTGATGTAACTATTCAGGATGGTAAAAATATATTCGAAATGCGAGCTACTGAGGTAACCGACCCTGTAGAACGGAAACGTCTCTGGGATCTAGCCGTCTTAGCTTATCCGCCTTATGAAGAATATCAAGAACGAACAGAAAGAGTAATTCCTGTGTTCATCGCAAAAGAAAGAGGATAAAAACGGGCTAACCATAGTCACAGAATGCAAAAGCTGTCACGGTCCTCAGATAAGGCCAATTCTATCCCCAAACTGATATCCGAATTTAATGTTGTAACTCAATTGCCAAAAAGAAAGGCCTAGTCGGATGACGAAGGCCTTATACGATAAACTAATGGTGCGCCTGGCAGGATTCGAACCTGCAACCCCTGGGTTCGAAGCCCAGTACTCTATCCGTTGAGCTACAGGCGCATCTAATGGGCCACTGGTGTGTTTACTGGGGCGAGCGACGGGATTCGAACCCGTGATCTCCTGTGCCACAGACAGGCGCCTTCGACCACTTGGCTACGCTCGCCATGTTAAGAACCGGTTAATAGTTCAGACCCAGAACTGTTCTAATAATCAATTCTATCTGATAAGTTGAGTATAGCTATGGTAGCAAAAACATATACAAGATACAAGAATAAAACTTTTTCGGTATAAGGAGTTATTGCATTTACTACGAACCTCTATCTACAATAATTCAATATTCATTCAACGTCGACGTCTTAAAGACGCCAACTCTACACTAACTAAGGCTAGAATATGCTTAAACTATGGATATCTATCCCACTATTGGTTTTGTCATTAATATTTTTAATCGCCTGTTCTGATCCTCTTGAAAAACAATCGGATTTAAAAGAGGCTACCCAACAACCTACTGAAATACCGGTCGACAAAATCCAGAATAAAATCAGCAAACCTCAAGATAAGCCGGCAGATGCAATTGGACAAAATAAACCACCTGCATCTTCAACTAGGACCACAACCTCTGATATAACCGCCCCGATCCAAGACCCGAATATCGGGAAACCAAAGGGCGGAAAACTCATCCAATTGTTTCGCGACCCTCCTACAATGGACCCCCATCTAACGACAGACAACATTTCTGGTCGACTGGTGAACGAAGTATTCGGAGGCCTCGTAACACTGGGATTGGACTTAAACGTGACTCCCGATTTGGCTGAACGCATTGAAGTCAGCGCAGATGGCTTGCGCTATACTTTCCATCTACGGAAAGATGCGACATTTCACAACGGCAAACCTGTAACTTCGGAAGACGTCCGTTGGTCTTTAGAGCGGGTTGCCGATCCTGAAACTCAGTCCCCTGTCGCAGCACAATATTTAAGCGATATTGTAGGAGTGTCTGAAAAGCTAAAAGGGCAAGCCACCACCATTTCCGGTCTTAGAACGCCGGACGAGTACACAGTTATATTGACCATAGATCAACCGAAAGCTTATTTCCTGTCCAAATTAACCTACCCAACCGCCTTTGTTTTAGACAGAGAAAACCTTGAAAATTATGGAGTTGACTGGCTCAGACAACCCAATGGAACCGGACCATTTAAACTTGCGGAATATCAGGTCGGTGAACTACTGAGATTGGCTAGGAACGAAAACTATCATCTAGGCCCAGCCAACATAGATGAAGTCGAATTTTTGCTGGCCGGTGGGAATGCCATGTTAATGTACGAAAATGACGAAATCCATGTCACGGGAGTCGGATTGGCTGACTTAGAACGTGTTCTCGATCCTAATGAGCCATTAAACGCAGAAATTATTACTGCTCCAACATTATTTAGCGTGGGCTACATAGGTATGAATGTGAATGAACCTCCTTTCGATGACCCATCATTTCGTCGGGCCCTCAACCTGGCTATTGATAGGGACACGATAGCATCTGTCGTTCTAGAAGGTTCTAATATTCCAGCAAAGACGATCATACCCCCAGGATTCCCTTCTCATAGTCCGAACGTAATAGGTTATAGATACGACCCGGTTAAGGCCCATGAACTGATTACCGAGTCTAAATATGGTAACGATCTAGATAACCTACCTCGAATTACACTGAGCATCTCAGGAAGTTTCGGTGCAAATGTACCGCTGGCTTTAGAGGTCATTCTCCAAGCATGGAAAGACACCCTGGGGATAGAAGTCGAGATACAACAGACAGAATGGGCTACATTTTTGCAAGATCTGCATAACCGGCGTTACCAAATGTTCCAATTAGGATGGGCTGCGGATTACGCTGATCCTGAGAACTTCCTAGATATATTGTTCCATAGTGAGAGCGAGAATAATCACACTAATTATAGCAATCCTGAAGTAGACAGATTACTCTTGCAAGCCAGAGTTGAGCCCAATCAAGAAACCCGTTTTACCTTGTATAACCAGATCGAGCAAATGATTTTAGATGAAGCACCTTGGGTTCTGCTTTGGAATAGCGGAGAAACCTATGCGTTGATTAAACCCGAGGTGAAAGGATACGAAATGACCGCAATGACTATACCGAAATATAGATACGTATATTTCGAACAAAACTAGGCAAAAATAAATGGGCACATATATAGCTCGTAGATTGCTATGGACTCCTGTCCTATTGCTAATAGTATCCTTTATTACATTTTCACTCGGGCAATTCGGACCTGGCGATCCAGTACAAATATTAATGGGGCAATACAGTGATCCAGAAGTAGTACAAAGGATACGTGAACAAAAAGGGTTAGATGACAATATCGCAATCCAATACACAAGATACATTGGCAACGTGCTGCAATGGGACTTCGGCGAGAGTTTCCAATACAGAGGGCGTCAGGTTAGCGAGTTACTTGGCAAGCGTCTATGGGTTTCAGCACAACTTAATCTCGCCGGTTTAATTATTTCCGTGACCCTGGGGATTCTGATCGGTCTATTCGCCGCTCTTAAGCAAGGTAGCTGGTGGGATAGCGCAGCTGTTTCTTTTACTCTAATAGGACAATCGTTACATATTTTTCTTACCGCTCCAGTACTGCTGATAATTTTTGCCTTAAAACTAGATATCCTCCCGACCCATGGCTGGGAGGGCTTTTTTAGCCTCAATACCATATTGCCAGCGATTGTTTTAGGTATACCTGGTATAGCCATAATCACTCGACTAACCAGAGCATCAACCTTGGATATCACGGGTCAAGATTACATACGTACTGCAAGAGCCAAGGGATTACCGGAACGCATTATACGGACCCGACATATATTGAGAAATGCTATGATACCTGTAGTTACCTCATTGGGCTTTTCCTTGGCGGGGCTAGCAAGTGGATCTTTTATAGTGGAACTTTTTTTTGGAATACCAGGGGTTGGATTATTAACCATAGAATCACTATTTGCCCGAGACTACCCGATTATCATGGCAGTGACACTATTAGGAACCACGTTATTCGTATTGGCCAACTTGATAGTTGATTTAGCTTACCCATACTTAGATCCTCGCATCAGATTAAGAGGAAATTATGTCTCAGGCTGACGGCACATCGACAGCCACCAGGCCATCTCGGGGCTATATACAACTGTCTATCCGAAGATTGTTCAGAAAAAAGCTATCGGTGGCCTGTTTATTCATCATACTCATAATGTATGGCGCTGGAATTTTCGCACCATTGGTTGCACCCTACGGCTATAACGACCAAGATCTCACCAAAGTTAAGCAGGGACCCAGTTTCAGCAACCCTCTAGGAACCGACAGGCTGGGGAGAGATATGCTAACTCGGGTGATTTTTAGCCTTCGAACCACAGTGATAATAACAGTCATATCCCTGATAACTGGAAGCCTATTGCTAGGAATAACTCTGGGGTTAATGGCGGGTTATTTTGGCCGCTGGGTGGACGGAATAATCATGCGCATAGGGGAAGTCACGGCTTCTTTTCCGGACATATTTTTAGTATTGATCATAGTCGCTACCGTAAAACCCAGAATCTTAACATGGGTTCATAATTTCGAGGACTCGACGGGAATAGACTGGATAGTTAGGCTAGGGATAGTTGATTACCTCGTCATATCTTTAGCTTTGGCAGCATTCTCCTGGTTCGGGATGGCACGTCTAGTCAGGGGGCAAGTACTACAGGTAAGAGAAAATCAATACGTCGAAGCATCCAGGGCTATCGGATCGTCAACTTTGCGCATCCTAACAATCCATGTTCTACCCAACGTTATAAGTCCTGTAATAGTCTCAATTTCTGCTGGATTGGCTGGGATAGCCACTGCAGAAATTGTTCTGAGCTGGCTCGGCATAGGCATTCAACCCCCCACACCCAGCCTGGGAGTGATGATTTTTGAGAATGGTAATATTTCTGTCTTGAGAAGTGATCCACATTTGACTCTGGTCCCCTCTGGAGTCCTAGTAGTTCTGCTTTTCACTTTTAACTTACTCGGGGATGGGATTAACGATGCTTTTAACCCCCGTGCCCGCTAGTTTCCTCTGCATACCGCATAAGATGGTTAATAGCCTCTTCTACGCCAAACCACGAATCCAGACATTAATAGCAATCCCCCTAACAAAGTCAAGATAGACACATCTGCCTGAACCGCTGAAGAGTTATATATCACAGAACAACCGGGAGAACCACTTGATTGACTTTCGTTGGCATCGTCCATCAAGGCGCCCTTATGATCCCTGTAATTACCATCCGTAGAAGCCTTATCTATAGCCGGAACTCCATTATTTGATAAATACGGCACCATAGTTGGGATCGGAGTAAGGATCACTATTGGAGCCACAATCGTAGATTCTGTAACCTCTTGTTGAAGCTGTTCCGGAATTTGCTTTTTGGGAGAAGGAAGCGGCTCAACTCCTAAAGACTTCCTCCAGTCAGTATCCAAACCATATAGGTTAAACCCGTACGTAAGTTCTAACGCCTTATCAATATCAAAGGTTCGCTTAAGGTTTTGAATAAGCCCCGCCATTTTATCGTCACCATACGTAGATATGAGATATTCGACTACAGACTTTCCTTGACCATAACTTAGGATAACTTCTCCTGGGCTACCACTAAATGTACCTAAATGCCATAAAGGTCTAAGCTTGCCATTTTCAATCCCGTACTGAAGGTACCGATCATATTCTCCTGACGAGTTCTGATTGCCATATTCAGCCAATCCTTCATTCAACCAAGCAGGTACTCGTTGAATCGCTCTACTGGCCGCATCAGCTAGCAACAGATGAGTGAATTCGTGAGAGGTAGTCCCCCGATAAGTATTTGACTGGCCATGTACTAGCAATACCCTTTCTTCACGGAATGCCATACCCTGTGTTATTAAATGCTGACTGGTGGCTTTAGACCGGAAAGGTAAAGCCTTTGACATAGTTTTGTAATCTTTATAAGTAACGATGTGTAGGGGCTCTTCCGGGTTTATTCCCAATACAGGACGCATATTTAGTAAAGTTGTACCGGCGATTTCTAACATTGACTGTGCAACATCTTGCATTGAACTTTCATTAAAAAATACGGTGATTAGCCCATCGGTAAGTGTCTTCCATTCAAATTTGGGGTCTAAGTAGATAAAGATTGCCCTTTCAGTAACGTACTCTTCCCCAACCGCGTTGGTGATCTCAAAAAAATACTCGATCCGAGTGCCTGGCGGTATGTATTGGCCCCCCGATCCACTTTTCATACTGAAGTTTGCAGAAACCAATTTATCCTGTCTAAATTCAAGCGATCTATAGGAACGCCTTGATGACTGCCCCATTTTTTCAAAATAAACACGGATATCTGTAATTGGCTGTAAACTACTCGCATCCAAAAAAAACTTAACACCTTCAGGAAATTCGCTTGTCGCACCTTGCCGTATGATAGAAAAGGGCGGCCCATTTGCGGAGACAAGAGTTTCGGAGTGGGAAACCACCATTGAAACAATAACGCATACCAATAAAAAGCCTGTAAAACGCAAAAACCCTCCCTGTAACCTTATTCAATACGTAGGTTTTTAACCATAAGATATCCTCTAGAGGTATACCCATTATACTTCTGGTATTCAAAGAAATGGATTTAAATTGACTCGCCTTGACTGGGAAATAGCTTATCCCTAAAATCTCCATCAACTTAATCTTTTAATAGCAGGGAATTATGCCACTCAAAGTTGGAAGGATAATTGATCTACATTCAGAACCGTTTTATATAGATATGGAACGCAGGGGAATGGAGCTTTGTTCACTATTACCTAACGAATTAGGGATAGCAGCAGAGAACGGGGAAATAGATGCTGGACCATTACCCCTAGACGAATGCTTTCGGTTAGAGGATACATTCCAACCGGTGGGTGGGTTTTGCATAGCAAGTACCGACCATTCCGGGTCAGAATTTCTATATTCTAAGATCCCCATAGAAGAACTCGGGGGAGAACCAATCGCAATTCATAGTGAAGTGACTACTACTTTTAAACTCTTACAAGTATTGCTGCAACAGAAATATGAAATTGAGACACCCACATTCGTAGGGATAAATGAGGAACACCAAGCTTTCGTACTATCGGGCAACAGAGGCCTCAGACAGCGACGCGGAGCCAGAGGATTCACATATAAATACGATTTGGGTAACGAATGGTATAACTGGACTCGCCTTCCATTTGTGTATTCAAGATGGATGGTACGAAACGACGTAGATTCAAAGCTAGTCGCATTGCTTGAAGATATTTTATATGTAGGGTTAGAAGATGGGGTTGATGGCTTATACCATTTAAATGAACCTAGAGAAGATATACTGATGTTACCGAAACAAGTTGTTGAATACATTCAAGGATTAAGATATTACATAGGCATGTCCGAACAACGCACCGTACAACGATTTAGAGAATGTTTGGAAAAGCTTTAAAACTCAAAAGCATTTTGGCACTTAGCCCATCCAGCAATGCTACTCTGGGGAAGTGACCTAAGTTGACTAAAATAGTTGACCGGACTTTCGAAAAGACTGGCCTACCCTGTTTTATATGTGATTATTCCCCTCCACGTTCGGGTATTCTCAGGAATGCCAACCAACTTAGTATCGGGGCTAATTTCATCTCCATTGCTCATAACCCGGGGCAATCGGTTAGGGCTAGTTCGTCCATGGTAGCCTTCAAAATGAAATCCCTGATTAACGAGGAAGTATTATTTACAATGGCGGTCAGGGATAAGAATCATCTAGCATTACAATCTGAGTTACTAGGAGCTCAACTGTTAGGATTAGAGAATGTCGTAGTAGTTAACGGGGACCCTCCCAAGTATGAATTGTCCACGGGAAGTACCACCAAGGACCGATTAACAACTACCAAAGTGATTTCTGGAATTACAGATCTCAATAATGGGATCGATTATAGAAGAAGCGCACTCGATCAGTCATGCGATTTTTGCATTGGTGCAGCCGTGGATCTGGGACATACCTTCAACCATGAATGCAATTTAGCTGTTCGCAAAATCAACGCCGGTGCGCATTTTTTGATAACTCAGCCAGTTTTCAATATCACTAAACCGCTAAAGCTGTTAGACAACATTGAGTCCCAAACTCAGAACAGGTACAAGACTCCAATCTTTTTTGGTTTGCAAATTTTGGAGCCCAGTTGCATCTCATTTAGCAAAGTGCCCACTAATTTGACGGAACAATTGGAAAGAGGAAAGTCGGGAATCGAAATAGCTCTGGAGCTATATAGAGAATTTAAAAACGCCGGCTTATATAACATATACCTAGTACCGCCTATTCAAAAAGGCGGTACTAGGAATTACCAGGCAACTAAAGAAGTATTGGCCCAACTAAAAGCTGAACCACTGTAACCGAATTCGCTAAAACGCTTACTTGTTACCTTTCATCAAAGACTTCTTTAGCAACACGGACCGCGTTAGCAGCAGTTGGCCATCCTCCGTAAAATGCCATATGAGTGATAACCTCTGATATCTCTTCCTTGGTCACACCATTGTCTAACGCTCGCCCTATATGGCCGCGCAGTTGATCAGTCCGGTACAAAGCTGTGAGTGCAGCAACCGTAATCAGGCTTCTATCCCGCTTCGATAATTCTGGTCGCTCCCAAACGTCTCCAAAGAGAACATTCGCGCTGAGTTCTGCCATCTTTGGGGCTATCTCTTGTGCTACGTTGCGCTGCGTTGTCATACTTCTTCCCTCCGTTCTTTTTTCATGTGTGGCCTTAGACTATCATCCATTCAACCTAATCCATACAGGATTATACGTATCGCGAGACCCCCCAATTCATACCGAATTCGGAGCTCTCTACGACATTACCCGTGAATGAGTTTCCATTTTGCGCGGCAAGCCAAACAGCAGCCGGTTTGATCTCATCGGGATGAACCATAGGAATATGGCCCGTACCCGGCCAATCTCCTCTGCGGTTCATCCATGTGTCCACTCTTCCCGGACCAAGCAAATTAACTGCTATGTTGTCCGATTTCAGCTCCTCAGCCAAACTCAGAAACGTCCTTTCCAAAGCAGCTTTTGACATTGAATAACCAACTCGACCCAATCTATAAGCGCGAGCTGAACCAGAGGTAATTGCAAATATAGAGCCTCCAGAATTCTGGGATAACATGTGGGGTAAAGCCATTTTGCATAACAAAAGAGGTGCTCGAACGTTGACTGCAATACACTGATCCAGTGTTTCAATATCAAGATCCACCACGGGTGCCTCACAATCTATCCCCGCATTGGATACCAATATGTCTATTCTCCCAAAAGATTCCATTGTAGATTCAATTAAAGTGCTGATGTCACAAGCTTCAGAAACATCACACTTTACCGCCAAAGCAATACCACCATTTTCTCGAATGATATTCACGGTCTGATGTATGGTTCCAGAAGCATATTGGGCATGGGCGATATTGTCGGACACTTCCATTTCAGTCCGTGATGCAACTATTACCTTAGCTCCGGCATCTGCTAAAGCAATACTGATCGCCCTACCAATGCCACGACTACCTCCAGTTACAATAGCGACCTTATCGGTAAGATTCAATTGATGCCTACAACTAGGGGACAGGCCTAAATTGGGGCAAGCTAATATTTTCGTCTAAGTCTTCGAAAACTACTTCTACCTCCATACCACATTTGATCACCGATGGATCGGCTTCGACTTCCACCAAGTTAGTAGCCATCCGTGCTCCTCCTGCAAACTCCACAACAGCAGGGACATAAGGGACACGATCTCTAAAAGCAGGAACAGGAGCCCTATGGACTATGCAGAACGTATGAACTATTCCTCGACCGCTGGTTTTTATCCATTCAGTATCCCTCGAAAAGCATCCCGGACATATATCCCTTGGGTAAAAATAAGTTTGATCACAGCTTTTACAATGGCGTAGCCAAAATTCGTGCTCTTTACATTTTTCCCAATAAAAATCAGATTCCGGCTGTGGAACAGGGGGCGTTATCGGAGGTGGTGGAGATTGCTGGGTCATTTATTTACTCCTCGTAACGAAGCTCCAAAAGGCGAGTTATCAACAATTTTAATCGCTTAAAAGGAAGGATAAGCAGAAACAACAATGCCGTCAAGAAAAGGATCTGATCCAACCCGTTCACATTCTTGCTATTAATCGATGAGCTAGAGTATCTTTCTCGTAATTGAATCCCAAGATGGTCTGGAGTAGTCATGCGAATAGCAGTCATGGGTGCAGGCAGTATAGGTGGATATTTTGGTGGGATGTTATCCAGATCAGGACATGATGTTACGCTGATTGCACGTAAACAACACTTGAAAACCATCAGAGAAGATGGATTAAAAATATTAACCGATGACGACGACTTTGTAGTTTGGTGTAATGCAACCGACGACCCAACTAGCGTTGGAGCTGTAGACCTCGTACTCCTTACAGTTAAAACCTATCAGAACGACCTGGCCATCCCAATGATACAACCTCTTATCTGCGGTAGAACTTCAATACTTTGCCTTCAGAATGGGATGGATAGTTACGAATCCATTCCCAGAATATTAAAAATCGACGACCCCCTTCCTGGAGCAGCGTACATAGAAGCCAGTGTGCTAGCACCTGGGATAATCCGGCAATCAGGAAAAGTAGTCAGAATTGTCTTTGGCGAGTTGAACGGCAACCTATCTGCCCGAGGGGAGGAAATACATCAGGCATTCTTAGGATCTGGGATAGACTGCCAATTCACAACAGACATCCTAAAAACGTTGTGGACTAAATTTTTGTTCATTGCGACCATGGCAGGGATTACATGCCTTGCCCGTGAAACTCTATCACAGCTAATGCCCAAACCCGACTGGCCCAATATCATCCTTGATTGCATGAGAGAAATTGAAACCGTAGGAAAAGGAAATAACATAAATCTGGATGATAAAGTCGTGCAAACTACTATGGATTATATAATCGGTTCACTGGATAATATGCAGGCCTCAATGCATACGGACCTTATGGCAGGTCGACCATTGGAATTAGAGGCCCTTAACGGCGCAGTCGTCCGTGCAGGAAAAATGGCTGATATACCGACTCCTATAAACAATCTGATTTACGCCATGTTAAAACCTTACGAGTTTGGATTCTGATTATCTATATAAACGGAGATTATTAATGGTTACTTTAATAACCGGTGGGACAGGATTCGTCGGAGCCAACCTGGTAAAAGAACTCGCAACTAACGGCCACGAGGTAGTTAGCATGGACCTGAGCCCACCTGATGCCTTAATGAGCAGATTTATAGCTGACGTATCAACAAACATAACCTTTGTCACAGGAGATATATTAGACCAACAATTTTTGGACAACATTCAAAAAACATACGAAATTGATCGCATAATCCATGCAGCCGTTTATACAGTCAATCAAATGGATCTAGAGATTGAGAAAAGCCGCGAAATTATAGATATTAACGTAATGGGAACCACAAATCTTCTTGAGTTGGCGCGTAAAATGCAAGTGAAACGGTTTGTATACGTCAGTTCTGGAGCAGCATATGGGCTAGTCGCAGAACCAGATCAAACATTCAACGAAAATGCGGTCCCTCTACCGGATTTTTTATATGGCATCACCAAATATACTAGTGAACTTATAACCAGGCGATATTCGGAACTACACAATTTTTCATCCGTCAGTATCAGACTTAGCACACCTTATGGGCCAATGGAACGTGTTACCAATCATCGAAGTGTTATGTCCGTATTCCACCAATGGACAAAAGCGGCTCTTAATGGAGGAACCATAGAATTGTCAAATCCTCATATGGGCCGAGATTACACCTATGTATCCGATATAGCAGAAGGTGTAAGGATAGTACTGGATGCTCCAGAGTTGGCGCATGACCTTTATAACGTTACAGCAGGGAGGTGGATCAGCTACTCAGAAATAATAGAAAGCTTGCGGAATATTATACCTAGCGTAAACATCATGGTTAACAACTCTAATCAATCGACTATACGAAGTTCTGAGCCGACCCGCGGCCCTCTCTCGAGCCATAGGCTAAATCAGGACTTGGGATGGGTACCACAATATGATCTTGATGCTGGTTTGAATGACTACATTAACTGGAGCAAAACTTGTGAGAATTTAGACTGACCAGGGTTTCAATTGACACCCGCTACCACAAGATTTTAATTGTTTACGCTGACCAATGTACGCGGTATCCAGTCAAAAAGCAGATCTTCTAACTCAGATCCACATTCTTCGAGTCGATGTTCAGCACCTTCGTAGAGCACTATTTCTTTTGGTTCTTGCGCCCAATCATGGATTTGCATACCACATGAAAATGGTAGCCTCGTATCACTTTTCCCATGCACCACTAGCAAGGATTTAGGAGACAATTGCCCCGCCATATGAGCTCCATAGGTTTGAGGCGACAGGCAAACCACTCCGCTGACGTGACTACTTGCTGCACCCGACGCTACCACAACAGCTCCTCCAAAAGAATGGCCCACTAGGATTACAGGTTTGTGCCCAGTCCCTTTAAGCATTGCAATGCCAGCTAACATATCTAGTACGCATTCAGGTATAACATTAGGCTGTCGATAATCTAGTCGAAGCGAAGTTATACCTTCTTGTTTCAGGCGTTCTGATAACCTAGAGTACATTCCCCTGCCAGGACCACCAAAACCCCCACGCGCGCCGCACACAAAAATAACCGCTTGATCAGATCCTGTAGATTGGTGAATAATAGACTTTAAATCACCTCTGCTGGTCCGAAACAGTAAGCCGCGACCAACATCTCCCTCATAAGGAAGTCCTTCAACAACCTCATAAACTGTCATTGGAACAGAATCGGCCGGTGTAGATTCAGAGAAATTAGTCACGATATCTTCTGATGTGCCAATGAATTTTTAAACCGCAAACCTTGATCTTAATGGCTCAAGACGGACCGACGTTAACACCGACATTACCAAGTGTCAACGAGGTTAGCTATAGGGATAGCTATTCCATTCGATCCAAATAGTCAACTTACTCACTAATAGTTATAATAAGATCAATTATCAGCAGATCTCCACTTCGCGTAAATCTGCTATCATCACATTAAGTTAAATCAACTATGGTTTTGTTTGAAGACCAATCAAACTCAAAGTACCAAATCATAATATTTTATATAGGATGGTCATTATGGAAAACGCAGAAATAGCAATATTTGGAGGCGGCTGTTTCTGGTGCACGGAAGCAGTTTTTAGTTCGCTTAAAGGGGTTAATTCCGTTATCCCTGGTTACGCAGGAGGACATACCGATAACCCTTCTTATCGTGAAGTCTGCAGCGAGACTACAGGTCACGCAGAGGTTATAAGAATCGAATACGAACCTTCACAAATCTCTTACGATCAGCTTTTAGAGGTCTTCTTCGAAGCACATGATCCCACTACGCTCAATCGTCAGGGAGCCGATGTAGGAACCAGCTATAGATCGTTGATACTGTATTCCAATGAAGCCCAGAGGGACCAAGCCACCTCATTTATAGCTCAATTAGATGCAGCCGGAATAAAAAAGAATCCAATAGTTACAGAAATTAAGGAATTAACAACGTTCTATGATGCAGAGCCTGAGCATATGGAATATTACAACCGAAACCCAGGAAACATGTATTGCCAAATAGTGATAAAACCCAAGTTAGAAAAGGTTCAAGGAGAATTTCAGCAATTGCTATCATAATAATCTCGAACCTATCCCTGCTGACCTCCTAGACTTGGTTATCACTACCACCGCCTGAGCTCGTTACAAAATAGAGTCAGCACTAATAGCAGTAGACCAACGTTTTGTGTTAATATCAAGCCAAGCTAAGATTCATTAGTAAATATTCCTGGAGGTTTTTATATGGCTACTATGATCGATGGAGAATCCTATCTGGGTAAAGTCATGGTACGACCACTGTCAAAAACTGGTGACATAACCATGTACTTATGGCCGGTAAGATGCCTAAAAAGTAAAATGGGGGGGCCCACTTTCGGCGTAGATATAAATGGCGAAGAAGTCATAAGGTTTGACCCTCATGGACCCCGCGGGCACTGGCATAAAGGCGGCTATGACAAGTTAGGAGCTGGGGGTTCACACGTGGAATTTCCTGATGGAATCTCCGACATAAGCTCTCAAATCGATTGGGCCCTTGGCCAGATAAATGATCAAGGCAAACAGTTAATATCTGATGCAGGGCATAGTACTGGGGCAGAATCTTGGGACCAAGAAATGGTCATGTCTGCCACCAATGCTATAAAAGATCACCTCAAAGAGCAAGGAGATCTTCGTTCGAAGGCTATAGAGCAAGGTCTGATAGATCCCAATATGTAGTCGGTTACTAAGTTTAAAGCAGAATGGAGGCCGTAGGAGATCTACGTGCCTCCTTTTTGTTTTTTCAATTATCACATCAGTAATGGAGCGAACTCTCAAAACAGTTGGGACCTATGGAGAGAGTTAGCCTGTCCGATATTGAAACGTCTACATCCATCAAGGAGTAGCTAATTGACTAATCAAAGCCCCAATACTGAAGGCATACATTGGCGTAATTGGAGCGAAGATATATTTTCTGATTCTAATCAAGAAAATAAGCCGATCCTACTCGCTCTCACTGCAACTTGGTGCCATTGGTGCCATGTAATGGACCAAACATCTTATTCCCAACCCGAAATTATTGATCTCATAAACTCTCATTTTATCCCAGCGAGGGTTGATGTTGACGTTAGGCCAGACCTAGCCCGTAAATATAATCAAGGTGGATTTCCATCGCTAGCGGTTTTAAATAACAAAGGTAATCTACTGCTTGGCAAGGTTTATTCTCCACCTGAAGAATTAGCGGTCTTACTCGAACAGGTTAAAAACAACAATTCTAATCCAGTCGTAAACGAGAGACTTAGAAACCTGTCAAATACATTTCCAGTAGCTCCAGATAATGACACTAACGCCCTCGATCCACACGTTCGAGTATTGAATCGCATTCAGGGTATGTATGATTCTATCTTTGGCGGGCTAGGAGACGAGCCAAAACAGCCGCCTTGGGAAACCGTTAGGCTGTTAATGAACCTTTACAGTAGAAGAGGGGACAAAAAGTTGCTGACAATGGTAACCACCACTCTGGACGGGATTCACGCAGGGCTCTTTGATGCGAACGACCTAGGATTTTTTAGATACTCTGTATCTAGAGATTGGAAAGTCCCGCACTACGAAAAAATGCTCGTGACTAACTCCAATCTAGCGATCACCTACTGTGAAGCATACCAGATCACGAGGAAGTCCCTTTATAAAAAGGCATCTCTGGGTACAGTTACCTATCTAATGAATTCTCTATATGATTCCGGCAAAGGTAGTTTTTACGCTAGCCAAGACGCAGAAGAAACTTATTACCAATTGCCCTGGAAAAATCGTGCTCTATCGCAACAACCCGCTATAGACAAAACATTTTACAGTGGATGGAATTCTCTGGCGGCTACCGCCCTATTAAAATGTTCCCATTTACAAAGATCATTCTCTTATGAACTGATTGCCACGCAGCTGATTAATTCAATCTGGCGGGATAGCTGGAACTGCACCACCGGATTATCACACATAATTGGGAAATCTCACGGCCAACCAGCATTCTTAGAAGACCACGTTTACTTCTTGCGAGCTAACCTCGCGGCCTATGAGAACACCGGAACCCAAGACTATCTAGAGCGTGCAGTGGAAATACTTCGGGTAACCACAGATCTATTCAGATCAGATGACAACGGATTTTACGACGTCAGCCTCCAGGAATTCAAAAACGATCATTTGGACAATCGCGATATCCCGGTTCTAGAGAATTCTCTTTTAGCTGAAGCTATGATTGTGATTTATTACCTAACTGGAGATCAAAAATACAACGATCTGGCCCAATCTACACTCAACGCGTTTAAGAAAATAGCTCCCGGAAAAAGTTTCATCGGTGATATAAACTCGCGCAGAATGGAGGAAGACGAAGAAGTCCTCTTTCTACCTGCTGGATCATCATGGGGTAGAGCCTACGACGTATTTGCCAATGGACCTATTCATTGCATATTAATAGGAGATGTTTCTTCATCTTTATTTAAACGTATGGATAATATGTTATCAGGGATCTACGCACCACATAAAATATCAGAGCGTTTAGATATAAATAAAAACAAGAACCGGATCTCCCAACTGGGATTTCCTAGCCGTAACTACCCCCAACTCTACGTGTGTATTGGGAATAAATGCTTACCCCCAATACACACTGTAGACGAGATTAAAGACTTAAAGAACAATCCACCATGGGCAACGGACTGATCATATAAACGGTTTCCCAGGCCAAATTCACGAAAGAGTTCCGATCAAAGGGACACTCCTGATCACACAACAATTCATAATCGGCAATAAATATTACCTAAATCCTTCAAAATACTTTATGAAGGGTTATAATTGAACCAAATGGAACCCGACATCGTATACCTTGAGTTGGTGATGATATGGCCAAATCCAGTCGATCTAATTTAATCCCAAATGAAGTCTATACCTACACCATATTGGACGCTTTCCGCAGCATGGAAAAATGCTTTCTGGACATGGACTATATATGGGATGGAAAATTAACTACTTCCCAGCTCCTAAATAAAATAGAGAGGTTTATTACTGAACGAGGTTTATTAGATTGGTTTACTACAGATCGGGCTGTAATTAGCCGCAGGCCGAGATGGAAAGCTAGATTTACTAATGCTTTGATACAATTAGTTATTCTTGGGTGCCTAGAAACAAATGAAGATGGGTACTGCAGAACCGATAAAGGAGAAGAATGCTTAACAGGTATTTATCTCCATGTTAATGCAAATGCTAAACAGTGTTACATAGTAGGATTCGGGGAGCATATTGAAAACCCTGATAACCCCCGGAAGCTCGATGATTCAATGGTCCCAGACGTATTAAAAGTAATACCGTTAGATATCCAAGAGACCCATTTATGACATGTACCCGGTGATGGATCAGCGTCTAGATAGTATTCCCTGAAAAAAGCTACTTTGGAATTTCTTTCATTAACCGCGTTCCAATTGAAACGTAGTATTCAATCTGCACATCATTTCGTAATAGCAAACTAATGCTGCTAAAGCTATAGCACCCTCATCTCCGACAAGATGTGTGACTGCTTGCCAGGTGGAATCCCTAACCTCACCGTTCAAAATTTCCTTAGAGAAATGCGCCCAAATACCTTCCTTTGGCAATAATCCCCTAGGAGCAGTACCGGCAGCTATAGCATCTACCACAGCACCTCTAACTCCCACTGTGGCAGCAACAGTTAATAACGCCTCCCATATGGAATGATTATCTAATTCATGGGCAACGGTTAACCCAACCGTACACGCGATCCAAGGCTCCATACCTGAAGTTTTAAGAATATCATCGTGCACGCCATCAAGCAGTTCAGCTAATCTAGGCTTGCAAAAGAGTGTCTGAATAGTTGTGGTCAAACCCGAACTTCTACCGATAGCTAAACGATAACTTTCATGATAGGTATCCGAAACATCTGCAATTGTCACTAATGGTAAACGAGGCATAATCCTCCAGTGAAAACACGGCACCGTCTCGGTGTAACTATATCAACTTGCCAACCCTAAGTCGGCAATTGCGAAATATATCTTGTAGTAGATCCGTGTTTACTATTTAGTCTCATTATTCGTGTTACTGACTTAACCAAGATGTAAATTAAAGAAATCCAGCGTTCTTGGCCAGGAAGCATCAGCCGCTTCTTTGTTATACCGGTGAGGTTGCCCAAAATCCATGAAGGCATGATCCGCCCCGGGATAAGTATAGAATTGATGACTTTTCCCTAGGTTGGTTAATTCTCTGTCTAATTGCTTCATATCATCCTGAGAAGGGTTTTCATCAACTTCTCCGAAATGAAATAACATGGGACAGTTTATACTGCCCATTTGATCATGCGGGGAAACACTAGCACCACCTCTGGCCACCCAAAGATTCCCCCCATAATAAGGAGCAACCGCCTTAAAATGCGGGTTGTTCGCAGCAGCCAACCATGCAATCCTCCCGCCCATGCAAAACCCAGTAACTCCTATCCGGTCCCCATCAATCACGTCGTGTGATCTAAGCCAATCTACCGTAGTATTTATGTCCGCCATGATTTGAATATCATCCAAGAACGCATTCTTGGCCGTTCCATCTGCTGTCATATCCTCTGTAACCCGGTGAAAAAGATCCATAGCTACTGCGACAAATCCAGCTTTTGCAAGTCTATCTGCAATGCTTTGAGTGAATTCACCTACGCCACTTGCAGGATGAGCTATGAGCACAGCGGGGAACGGGCCGGATCCCTCTGGAATGCTGGAATAGACAGACATTTCGTGGTTGTCAACTTGAAGGTTTTCCCAGAAAGATGCCATAAAGAACCTCTAATATTAATCTTAATCGATTTTAGCACGACTCGAATCAAAAAATTCCTACAAAGGGCATACACACATCCCATCAACCAGTTGGAAGGCCCAATACCGCTTGCTCAAAGTCTATAACTGGATATATTACGGCTTGATTCCAAACGACCAATCCAAAATCTACTAATAGGCTATCCACGGCATGGGAGTCAGGACCATCAACGAGAAAAAAGGTCACATGAGACGATTTATTTATCCAGCTTCCGACCAAGGAACAGGAATGTTTGTTCAGCACATCTTCTAAGGTGTTAAACATAGTCAGGACCCTGTCTCTAATGGGCATAGACACACCTGGACAGTTATCCGAGGTATGGTTTAGCACGACCATATGTAGCATACCATTCTCCTAAAACATTTGGGTCCGGAACTATTGTTTCGCATTCCGGAATATGTCTGGCAGTTTTCGCATTATATCAATTATACGATCTTCAACTCCCCAATCCTCACTCTCGGGTATCAAATTGTGACTATCCATCCAGGAAATACTGTCTTTAATAGCCGACTCCAACGCAAATATTGGTTGAAATTCAGGTATCAAGGCACGCAATTTGGATCCATCATAAACTTGAGTGTGCCCAAAATTATGTATTAATCCTCCAAACCTTTCAGGAGCCAATTCTATTAAAACATCTTGAGGCACATGAACCAACTCTAAATCCACCCCCAATGACTCCGCAACCTCCAGATGCCAGTAATCCCATGTCCTCGGACCGGGATGAACCAAGTTATAGATTTGGCCTAAACTTTCTTTCCTACCCAATATACAAGCAAAAGCGAAACCTGCATCCGTGGATGGGAGGAATTGAAAATAATTTTGCCCATCCCCAGCGGATAAGATCGGCTTACTTTTACGAAGTCGGTTTATCCAACTACCGTCTCCACCTACTTGCGGTAATAATACATTAGCTCCAAAAGTCAGAGATGGCTTAAATATAGTAACCGGGAATGCGACGTCTTGGTATTTGCGCAAAAAAAATTCATCTGCAGAAATTTTGTCTAGAGAATACCTAGAGTGGCCGTTTAAAGGAGAGGATTCATCCAAATTGATTCCAGGGAAAGGAGGTCCATAGGTCATTACAGTGGAACAATGTATAAAGTGTGCCACTTTCTCCCTAAATACATCGAAATCCGATCTTGCATCTTCTAAATTAAAGCAAATCATGTCTATAACATAATCAAAATTTTGGCCACTTAATATTTGCTTGAACTGGTCACGATTACGACGATCGCCCGTAATTACACGGATGCCAGAAGGAGGTAGGTCCGGGTTTAGCCCTCTGTTAAACAAAACTACTTCATGGTTTTTTCGTAGTAGGGCTGAAACTACAGCCCTGCTAATATTACCTGTCCCACCAAGAATTAAAACTTTCATATCATTTTGCAAAATGGATCGAATTATTTTTATAGCTAGCGATATCCCTTCCTCAGAGAGCCCAATTAGACCAAAGACCCTATTTAAACAAGACTAGAGATAATGTGCTTCTGAGCCTCATTATCGGTTTGTTAATCTCCTTCCTTCAGCCAAACCGGGAGTAACAGTTTGAGGGGAAGTGATAATAATTCGAAATCCTTGATCTATACGCATTCTCACTTCATCTGGATTGTTGGCACCTGTTGCACAAGGAACATTAAACTCTTTACACGCTTCCAAGATTCTCAGTAAGTTTTTTTGAACGTCAGCATGCCCTGCATTACCTCTCAGACCCATTGAGATAGACATATCACCAGGACCCGCCCATATGGCGCCTATACCCTTTACCTCGCGTAAAATATCCCTAAGGTTTTCAACACCGGCAGGCTCCTCAATTATGCCCATAAGCAACATATTACCTCTAGGGTCCAATGGCCACAGATCAGCAGCATCATAATATTCTTGGGGGGTTATACCCCAATACCTAGGAGCAATACGTTGCCACCAACCTCTTTCCCCTTGGGGTTCAAAATCCGGCACCCCCGGAACCTGCGGGTAGCGAGCTGCTACAACTGCAGCCTTAGCTTCCTCTACAGTATTTAGGTGGGGAATTACTATGCCATAAACCCCCGTATCTAAAGCTTGCTTGATTATCCACTGACTAAGTTCTCTGGCATTGGGCGGTATCCTAACTAAGGGAACCACATCGGCCTGGACGTTACCTTGTTCCACTATTCGTTTGCGATTCAGTAGAAACTGCAGCGATAATCTGAGGCTATCAAGATTGAATCCCTCATGTTCCATCTCTAACATAACCATGTCATAATCCGAATCCGCAACGAACATAAGATCATCTATGTTGCCATTCCAAATTAACCCGGAAGCAAATACAGTTTGTCCACTCTCAAGAAGATCGATTACCTTGTTATACCTAATTGATTCACTCATATCGTTAAATCCCTGTTTAATCTATAATTTATGAACATTAAATGGGTCCATCCGCCTCCAAACCCAGCGCTACCCTCCCATATTGATGTCCCCCCAAATCCATGATAAGGCCATCACGCCGAGTCATTGCCTGAGCATCCCTGTGGATCCTTTGCAAATTTGTGGAACTGAATAATGCATGAGCTCCGCTTAACTCGAATATGCTATTTACTGAGCGTAAACAAAGTTGAGCTATGAACGCCTTGTCACGCCGGTAACGGGCTCTATCCAATTGGCTAAACTCTAGGTCTTCTCTTGCCATCTGAAACATCTCATCGACATCATGTTTCATCAATATATAGCCGGCATCAACCTGCGCTTGAGCTTCGGATAACCTATGGTGCACTGCGTAAGAATCTGCAGTTCTACCGGGCCCAGAAGTGCCCTTAAGCGTTAAGATGAACTCATCTATCATTCCTTGCGCTAACCCTACGATGGGGGCAACCAGATCCCAGCCAAGAAGAGCAGGTATCGGTATTTTATATCTGGTCTGTCTATGAGTTTCCCAGCCGATCCGATTTTCAATGCCAGCATGAGCAACGTTTAGGATCCTATGAGCAGGCACGAATGCATCTTGAACCACTATATCTTTACTTCCCGTGCCTTTAAGGCCAGAAACAAACCAATTATCTACTATCTCATAATCCTGACTAGGGAGTAGTAACCAAGTTCTTTCTTGAAACTTCGGCGCTCCTAACATTACCCAGCCCGCAGCATCACATCCGCTAGAAAATTCCCAACGGCCTGACAATTTGTATCCCCCATCTACCGCTTGCATTTCCGAACGCCCAGGATTCAACGAGCTAGAGCATAGAGGAAATTCAGACCCTCCAAACACCTCATCTTGCGTTGCTAAAGGCCAATGGCCTATGAGGAAGGCGTGGGCAGTCCACAGCGAATAACACCATGCAGCAGACCCACATCCCTTAGCGAGTTCCACACCCACATCAAGGCAGACTCCATATTTAACAGAATTTCCAGAGTAGGATCTGGGAATACCTATTTGATATATCCCGCAGCCCAACAGATCTCGAATCGTATCTTGTGGAATTTGCCGAAGGTCTTCAGTTAATTGTGCCCTAGATTTTAACTTTGGGACCAGGTCTGATGCTGATTTTAATAGTTGAGTGGTATCCATATGAATCCTATAAAACTGTCATGATGCGTCAACTAGATATGGAACATTATGGATCGGACCGCTTGAACTAGATGGTTAACTTCATCAGCAGTATTAAAGAAATGAAGTGACGCTCTAACACCTTGAGGATAAGAAATACGCCTGACTACTATGCGTTCTTTATCCCATAATGACGAAACTAGGGATTCATTATCTATCCCTTCCACATTAAAACAAACAAGGCCAGAGGATTGCTTTGTATCGAAAGGAGATAATACATTGACACCCGGTATCTCACTTAACCGGATCTTGAGCAGCGAAGCCAAACTCACATTTCTTTCATGAATCTTATCTATACCGATCTCTCTGACAAAAGATATCGCTTGGCTCATGCCACATTGTAAAGCTCTACTAGTTGACGTAAGGAGGAATTTATCAATCGAATTAATGTTTGGGGCTAAATCATTAGGGTTATCATGTTCCAAAATCGCTCTACCACTCAACTGAGTAGGCTCTACTTGCGAGATCAATTCATCCTTGATATAAAGAGCTCCGATGCCTTCAGACCCCAACAACCATTTCTGGCCTGGTATCGAATAGAAATCACAATCACTTTCTTTCAAATCCACTTTGATATTCCCGGCCGATTGAGCACCGTCCAATAACATGAATATGCCCTTATCCTTAGAAACTTTGCGAATAGACTCAACAGGCATCTTCAAGCCCGAACTATATTGAATGTGGCTCAAAAATATAAGCTTAGTTTTACTTGTGATGGATGATTCGATCTTTTCCAGTATTATTTCGTTAGGCTCATCACTCTTTAACTGGACTATCTTCAAAGCCGCTCCATATTGTCGCTGTTTATAAAAAGCAGGAACCAAAACAGAACTGTGCTCTAAGTTGCAGGTTATAATTTCATCACCGGAGTGCCATTGTAGACCGTTCAGTACTATATTAAGCCCATCGGTCGTATTTTTTGTCAAACAAATTTCTTCGGTGCGTACGTTTAAAAGCTCAGCAACAGATTCTCTGGTTTTATTCTGAATGTCACGACCACTGGCACTCACTTCAGGGCTGGCGGGACCTTCCAACATCTCGTAATCTAACCGAGATTTTATCGCCTCAACTACTGACCTAGGGGATGGCCCTGACCAACCAGTATTTAAATAAGTCATATTTCGACAGACTGGAATTTGCTCCCTGATTTCTCCAACATCCATGAAATCAATCCTTACCCGGCGAGTAAAAAACCCGCTAACAATTCAGATCCATCTGTAGTTTATGCTGATTTACCGATGCATAGTACATATTAAGTTTGATTGGGATCAGAAGGATAGTGGCGTTAATCGAAATAATTCTTTAGATAGTTAGTTATTCTGCAGTCCTACCACCGTCGATGACAAGTTCCGCACCAGTAACAAAAGACGATTCATCTGAAGCTAAATACAGGACACCAAAGGCAACGTCTTCCGGTTTACCTAGCCTACCAATGGGCGTCCTCCGCATACGGTCCTCTCTATAACTAGGATCTTCCAGGAGTTGTGCTGTCATAGGACTTTCGATGGTACCTGGGTGGACGGAGTTTGCCCTGATTCCGTCTCGGGCGTATTGAATTGCCGTTGATTTAGTAAACAATCTTACTGCTCCTTTAGAAGCAGTGTACGCGGAAGACATTCGGTTACCTACAAGCCCAGCAACAGAGGAAATATTTACGATAGACCCACCGCCATTCTTTCTCATATATGGAATAGCCGCCTTAGATCCTAGAAACACTCCCTTAGCGTTGATGTCCATGACCTGTTCCCATTCCTCTGTAGTGGTATCTAGGATGTTGTTAACCCGGTAAATCCCCGCATTATTGACTAGGATATCTATCTTTCCAAATATACTAACCGTTTCATCGATCGCACTATTCCACTGTTGCTGATCTGTAACGTCCAGATGAACAAACCGACTTTGGCCACCTGTTTCATTAATCTCAGCTTCTAAACGTTGCCCCTCTGCATCTAGGACATCCGCGATCACGACTTTGGAACCTTCCTGAGCAAAAAGCTTCGACTCTGCAGCGCCCATCCCACGAGCACCACCACTGATCAGTGCAACCTTATTTTCAAGTCTCATATTGCTAACCTAGTATAAATATAGTTTTGATAGCTACCTATGCCCTCACTTACTAACATGAACTCTCAAACGTACTAATTATTTCCAATTGAAGCTCTCCCGAGTAATCTCAGGGTCCGATCCAATGAACCTGCTCTATCCTGACCTGCGAGTATCGGAGATACCAGTAATTCAGATGCACCATAGTCCAAAATGGTGTTTAATCCGTTTAAAACTTTGTCTTCACTACCATGTACTATAAGTCCATCTATCATTTTATCACTCCATGTCGCATCAGCTGCTTCAGGATATCCTGCGCTAATTAACATACGGCGATAAAATGGTAAGGTTGGATAATTAGAAAACTGTTCACGAAAAGCCGCTCGTACTTCTGAATCATTATCGTGGACACAAACCGGTACATGGGCGATCAAAGGAGGGACCGGCCTGCCTGCCTGGTCTGCCCCAGCCTTCATAGCTGGCAACCCTACATCTCTCAGATACGTAGCGGGGCTGACCCAACTAATAGCCCCATCAGCTTCGGCGCCACATAATTCAAAAGACCCTCTCTGCAAAGCTGAGGCCATCACGGGAACATTCACACGTTCGGCTAGTTTATCCTTGACCTGATAGGAATTCCCTTGATGGTCGACTTCTCCGTCTTGCAAAAGTCCTTTTAATATCCTCAGGTACTCTCTTAAATTATCAAGCGGGCTAGGCATTTGGATTCCCATGGCTCTCATGGTTGGTCTGTGACTAGGCCCGACCCCTAATCTGAATCTTCCTGGAACCAGTTGTGCCACAACCTGTGCTTGCTGGACCATTACCAATGGATGTCTTGGGAAAATCGGAACAACTGATGTCCCTAGTTTTAGATTTTTGGTGCCACCAGCAGCAGCAGCGAACATAGTCATACTATCTAACCTAGCTCCCCCTGTGGTCATCCAGGCGGCTTGGATACCATATTCTTCTGCTTTATAGATAGATTGTTGTACCTCATTGACCTTGGTCCCACCTACCGCCAAACCTATTACTCTATCAGTCATAATTCAACATCTCCTTGATCAATTGCTTAGCCGATCGGATTTTGCCTATCACGCTCGCTATTTCTAAAAACAAGTTGAGTATGATACCTTTTGGACCGCTGCCACAAAGAGTATCATAGCCAGGGTCCTATGAACTAGGTAATGCACATTTCAAGGAAGTACCAAATGGATGTATTAATTATCGGCGGCACAGGGTACATCGGAAAGATAGTAACAGAGCTACTTCTTGAGCGTTCAGACAACGTAACCATATTTTCTAGAGGGACGTCACGTCCTCATTGGTGGTCACAAGTCGAGCATATAACGGGTGATCGCGAAGACACAAACAGTTTCGCTCGAAGTCTTAACGGTAGAAAATTCCACTGCGTCATAGACACACAAGCATTCAAAAAAGCGGATGTAGAGTCAGCTATAGATATATTCCAAGGTAACATAGATCGTTATTTTCTGGTCAGTACAGGGTCGGTTTACTTAGAAGGAGGAGTTGATTTCCTAAATCGATGCCCATATAACGAAGACTCTGTAGATTGGTCAACAATAGATTATAGTTACCCCACTGGCCTGGACACATACGCGATCGGTAAACGCCACTGCGAGAAATGGATTAATGAAAATTGCTCCATCCCCTACACGATAGTTCGCATACCAGCGGTGATGGGAGAAGGGGATCCGACAGGAAGGATGTGGTGGTGGATCCAACGTGCGCGTGATGGAGGAGAAGTAATATTACCTCCACAGTCTCTCGGGTCATTCCGTACCATATACTGTGGGGATGCCGCAAAAAACTTCATAAGAATCTTGGACAATCCCAATACTATAAATCAGACTTATTACATCGCTATGCCTGAAATAATGGACCTAAACCGATGGAGTAATTCCATTTGGGCTAGTATGGACAAAGAATTCTCACCAGTATATATACCGTTAAATATAATCAGAAACCAAGCTAATCTTCGAGGATACTCCCCCCCAATGGGACGACCCTTCAACAACATACATGATCTAACCAAGGCAGAAGACACTTTCGGTATAGTTACCCGCCCTTTTGATCAATGGATTAAGTCAGTAGTTGATTGGTATGAAGATAATATCCCGTTTGAACAATCAGACGGGTACCAATTCCGGCAAGATGAGTTGAATCTGATCAAACGCTGGAAAGGCCATTCTAATATGTTCCTGTAACCTTTTTTAAAGCGAGGTATTTTGAAAACTATAGCCGCCATACAGACAAACCCTAACTCTCTATTAGATATAGCTGAACTAGAAGTCCCTGATCCTTCCGATGACCAAGTAATCGTCCATTTGATATCTAGCGGTATCTGCCATTCTCAGTTGCACCAAATAGAAAACAGTTCATTACCCAGACCTTTAGTATTTGGACATGAAGGCACTGGAGTCATATCCCATGTAGGACGATCTGTTGATCACGTCAAAGAAGGAGATCGGGTCATAGTGACATGGGTGCCTCGGACACCAGTTAATGGCCGACCATCAGCAACACCTTCCGGTGTCACGTATCAGGAACAATTAGTACATGGTAGCGTCTATACCTGGGGCGAAGACGTATTGGTTAATAAAGACTACGTAGTTCCAATATCCCCAGAAGATCCTTCTGACGTCAGCTGCCTGGTTGGATGTGCGGTGTTAACTGGAGCCGGCGCAGTTTTGAATACAGCTCAAGCACGGCCTGGAGACTCAGTTGCGGTGTTTGGCGTTGGTGGAGTGGGCCTGTCAGCAGTCGGGATGGCTTCAATTTTGGAAGCCTATCCGATCATAGCGGTTGACCTTAAGGACGACAAACTGGAATTTGCCAAACAATTTGGAGCTACTCACGTGGTTAATGCATCTCAGGAAGATCCAATCTCAGCAATCCGCGACATCACTCATGGTGGAGTCGATTTTGCTATCGATGCAATCGGCCTCAAAATCACCAATGAACAAATATTGCCAGCTACAAAAGGCGGTGGGCCTGGAGCTGACAATCACGGTGGGACTGCAATTTTGATTGGGTTACCTGGTTGGGACATTACCCTGAATTCGCGATTGTTCGTGTCTGAACAACGCCAATATAGAGGCAGCCTAGGTGCAACATATCCGGACAAGGACTTTCCGATGTTTCTTCGATGGCACAGGGAAGGTAAATTCCCGTTGGACAAACTAGTCACCCAGCGCTACAAATTAAACGAAATCAACGATGCCTGTCATTCCTTGAAATCCGGCAACATTCTCGGAAGAGCTATAATCGAATATTGATGATAGCTATATTAAACTCCTCTAACGATATTATCAGTGATGTTTACCCTTAAACCCTATATCGCATGGATATGGCCTTTATTTTCGATTTTGATGTTGGTTAATACATCGTGCGTCCCTGCTAATAATGAGATTCGGACCATGATCAAAGACGAGATCGCCTCCGCTTTGTCATTGATACCTACCATCACGCCGATACCAACAGCGACGCCTCAACCCACACCGACACTGAGACCTTTTCCTCCAAAATCAACCCCAGTAATCTTCCCGACCCCCTTCCCTACACCCACACCCATGATCATCCCCGCAACGCCTACGCCATATCCGATACTCCCAACTACTACACCTAAGGATTTTGCCAAATCCCATGGGAATCCGCCATCTACTCCACCTCCTCCGCAAATGGAAACAACTATACCTTCTACCTGGTCTTTAATACTTAACTGGAATCCCACCAAACCAGTAACTGGGCGAGATATTGACTTCACGCTGACAGGATTGAATCCCTGGCAGCGGCTCAAAATTTACTTTGTAGACCCGATGGGTAACGAATCAAGATGGGTAGATCCTGAAAGAGAAGTCAATTTGGTCAATCAAGATGGTACAACTATGTCTGGAAGAGTGATTTTTGCTGACAAGAACGGGGAAGCCCGTTGGTCTCGTATAGCTACCCTAGACCACGAAGGAATCTGGGGCATTAGAATGGAGTTATTAGGCGACTCAGTGGTTACTAATTACAACCTAGTCCAAATTGATCTGCCCGATTCTGACCCCGAAACTATCGGGATAGAACTTAGAAAGTATTCAGGCTCTTTCTCCAATATATATTATTCAGCTGGGGTACCAACCTCTCTAGTAGTTGACCTACAATACCATTTGAAATGGGTGGTTGACCAAATGAATATCCGGACTGGCTTACAAAGCACTAAGATCCCAGACATTTACTTAGCGTCTAACCTGGCCTTATTTAAAGAGTTAGCCACCGCTACAGACGTAACTATAGGCTTCGAATCAGGGTTTTATAAAAGGACGGGTCACCGGCCTGGCATTTATATGCGAACCGACTTCTTACGTACAGAATTATTGCGTGTGTTAACCCACGAATATGTTCACCTGATTATAGGAGAGCAATCTCAAAAAAGAGATATCCCTAGCTGGCTAAATGAGGGCTCCGCGCAATACTATGAATACGCCCTTAATTTAAATGGAGTACGACCAGACATAACCCGGTTGCGCATGTACCACGCTTCTGATGTAGTCAAATCAGCCGCGTTAGATGGCGTTATGATTGGCCTCAGAAACCTGGAAAATCAAAGCAGCTGGAACAACCAGACAGAGCCCGAGCAAATAATATTACAATATTCTGAAGCTTATATGGCGGTTCGATTTTTAAATGATACCTATGGAGAAAAATCCGCCACTGGCGTCATTAAAAATATAGCTAGAGGTGTGAATATATTCGACGCCATCGAGGATGAAACCGGTATCAGTTACCACAAATTCCGAGACAATTTCACTCACTGGATGGAAAACTTGGAGTACCCTGAACGAAGGGCTTTGAATAAATATGTGTCTGATTTAAAAGACGTTACTGACCAAGACGAAATGTTATTCACCAAACGTGCTGAGGAGATGGAATTAAACCGGCATCCTAATGAACGAATTACTGACAAAGCTAATCTGGTCAATGAGGCTAATCATTTGATACAAAGGCTTCAAGGATTTAACCCACCATCATCCTTAACAGAAATGCATCAAGATTCGCTTATCTATTTCAGTAAAGTAAAAGACTGGCTCAACCTAGAATTAAGCTACGTACGGACTACCGACGAGAAGTTTCAGGTTGACGCGAACAAATTAATACCTGAAATTGAGGCTAGGGGAACTTTACTAAATAGATCAATTGCCAAAGTCGAATCCCTGAATAACCTTAAAGCTATCAAGGATTAATTTATAACTATAGCGGTTTTGTTAGTTTATTAAATCCAGGGTTATCCGATTTCATATTCCTGGTTTCAAAATAATGTTAATAGTTCTATAACCGTATCAGATCCATATCAGCACGCGCAGTTCATATTTTTTTAGCTTGACCCTGAAAAGCCGGCATAACTTCTTTAGCAAACCGTGTAAGTTGTTCTTTAAATTGAGCTTTGGTTTCACCCATAGGAAAGCCGATCATGATTTGTTCCACACCGGGATATTTTTCCTCAATCTCTTTTAAGTAAGAGATGGTAGTGTCAGCATCTCCTGCAAACCATGCTCGTTTATTCAAGACATCTCGGAAATCGTTTCCCGCGGCTATATGCCTGGCAACGCCTCCGGGACCAATTTCCTTCATCTGATCATCGGTGTAACGTAACATCCCTAATGGAGCCGCAAATTTGACATGTTCCTCAAATAAGGGTTGAAGAGATTTCTCGGCTTTTTCGACAGTATCATCGAGATATGCCCAAATCCCCAATCCTAAATTTCCACCTAAGGGCAGATCTCTGCCATATTTTGAGTTAGCAGATTGGAATTTTGCCATGTAATCATCTACATAATCGGCATGAGTCCCAAGTATCAAACCTTTGACTCCGTGTTTGGCCATAAAATCCATCCCGCGTTCACTTCCAGAAACAACAGGTTGCCATACTTCAACGGGATGGACAGGCCTCGGAACTAAGGTTACCTCTTTAAGTGTATAACCTCGGTATGGCACCTCCGGAGGAATCGTATAATTCTTACCCTTATGAGAAAAAGAGTCCTCTTTAAATGCTTTCATCATGATTTCGAATTGCTCTTCGAACAATTGACGATTGGCATCGGGATCTTGCATAGGAGCACCGAAGGTTTCGACTTCACGGGTATGGTAGCCTCTTCCGACACCCAAAATTACCCTGCCACCCGTCAATATATCCACCATAGCGTAATCTTCGGCCAACCTTATAGGATGCCACATAGGTAGGATGTTAAACCCGCAGCCAAATTTAAGCCTTTTCGTGAATTGGCACAGATATTGGCTCAATATCAGCAGATTAGGGATACATTCATAACCTTCTCGTTGAAAATGATGCTCGGCCATCCACAACACATCATATCCAAGTTCATCCATGAAAATAGCAGCATCTTTCGCGATATCAAACACCGATATAAGACGTTCGTTAGAGTACCACCTATCATCATGTGGCGTTCCCGAAAAACCTATATCCTCACCCTCAAGTACATGACCTGCGTAAAGAGCTGAAAACGATTTAATCATGCTGCTGCTCCATAGGACTAGAATACGGAATCGAAGACCATACCAATTTTAATTGTTTACATATGTTATCAGAATATATAACTGACTTATATATGGATTATTTATGACATAATCTAGATCATTCTAATATTAAAGCTTCAATCGTTCCTCTTATAACCTAACTTACGATAATCACTGCTATTTTATACAATCAGAACTTTAAAGCCTTTTGGATTTAATGAGAAAAGTTATCAAACTACTAGTCTTAATGGGACCCAAGACACGGAGAAGATGGCTAGTCACTCTTTTGTTGCTATCCGTGATTATCATATCACTGCTTTTAACAACCCCGTCTTCCCGATCTGCATTTCACACTATCTTATTTATCTCCCAAATTCTTGATCTAGGGATAAAACCTCAATCCTGGTTCACGCCCGAACCAACGCGCTACGAGATAACATACCTGACAGATCAAAGACAGGCTGAGGCAGATATTTATAGAATACCGGATTCGAATAGACGAGCCGCAATCATTTTATTCCTAGGAGCTAACGCATCAGGACCGGATGACCCGGATGTAGTTAATCTAGGCACCTCTCTGGCCAGAGCAGGGTTTGTTACTATGTTCCACTGGTCTCCGACTATGGGACTAGAAAAAAATATCGATTTTGACGAAATCAATAATTTGGTTCAGGCATTCCAACATTTGCAATCTCTTGATTACGTGGACAGTGGAAAGATTGGTATAGGTGGTTTTTGTATTGGTGCCTCATTTGCTCTAGTGGCTGCCACAGATCCCAGAATCCGAAATGACGTTGTATTTGTTAACGCATTTGGACCGTATTTCGATGCTAAGGATTTATTTTTTCAGATTACGAGCAGGTCTTCGGTTCATAAGAACCAGGTCACTCCCTGGCAGCCCGATACTCTAACAATGCAAGTTTTCGCAAACGAACTTATCGAAACCCTAGAAGATTCAGGAAACAAGGATAAACTATACAGCAGGCACGTAAAAAACGAAGCAATAGCCGATACAAACTTTAAAAACCTGACATACCCTGAAAAAGTAGTGAATCGGCTGGTAGAAGGGATCACCTTAGATGAAGCTCCCAAATTATATCAATCTCTCCCTGAACATTTCAGAGAAGATATGAGTTTTATTTCCCCGAGCGCTCATATAGACAACTTGAAGGCTAAAACGTTTATCTTGCACGACAGATATGACAAATTAGTACCCGTCAGCGAATCATACAAATTGACTGAAGCATTATTAGATGCCAGGTTTACCGAATTACTTTCCTTCCAACACGTCAGGCCCGACGGAGGTAATTTCATCTACGTGTTGAAAGATGCGATCAATCTCTTCAGGCATACGTACGGGATTCTTAGAGAAGCGCGCTGACTCATTTGGCACGGTACCAGTTTCGAGAATAATATTATTCTTAGCGTATCCTAATAATTTATCCTTGAGCATTCAAACGTACTTTATTTTAAAAATAATAACCTCTATGATTAAATCGAAAATTCTTATTCTAGTATATCTAGAACAATACCCCATAGTTGATCGCGAAATTTAATGAAAATAAATAGAAAAGGACCCAAACATGGCTAAACGAAGTTTTTGGGCATGGGGCATGGAGACAGATGAACCCAATCTACAAGCCAAGAAAAAAGCCGCACAGAGGCTATCAATTACCTACGGTGTCCCACTAGAAATCATCCCAAACCCAAGCGCCAATGATTTAAATTTAAGGCCGTCACGTATTAAGCCTCCAAAGTCCCTCAGTTCTATATGTACTACAGATGCGCATGAAAGAGCCTCACATACTTATGGAAGAAACTACGAAGACCGCATAAGAGCATTTAATCTAGATTTCCCTAACCCCACGGATTTAGTCGCCTACCCGAGAGATGAGAAGGACATTATCGCATTATTAGACTGGTGTTCTACCCACAGCTATTCAGCCATTCCTTACGGTGGAGGTAGTAGTGTCGTAGGTGGTGTAGAACCGCCCGAGGATTCCAAGGGTATTGTAACTATAGATCTGAGCCAATTAAACCGCCTCCTAGAAGTCGACGAGATTTCTCGTGCGGCGAGGATTCAATCTGGCATCTATGGTCCTGCTTTAGATGCTCAGTTACGTCCTTATAATTTCACCCTGAGGCATTTCCCACAAAGCTATGAATATTCTACATTGGGCGGCTGGATAGCTACGCGTTCAGGCGGCCATTATGCGACTAACCATACTCACATAGATGATTTTGTTGAATCCATCAGGGCTATTACACCTACTGGGATCTGGGAATCACGGAGGCTACCTGGTAGTGGTGCAGGACCCAGTCCTGACAGGATCATGATTGGAAGCGAGGGTATATTTGGCATAATTACGGAAGCCTGGATGCGTGTACAAGCTAGGCCTAGATTCCGAGCTTCAGCTGGCGTAATATTCTCTTCTTTTGAAGCAGGAGCAGAAGCTTCTAGGCTAATAGCACAGTCTAAATTATGGCCGGCCAATTGTCGGCTGCTTGACCCTAACGAAGCTTCTGAGGCCGCTGGACTAGATGGGACACACGCTTTATTAGTGATAGGTTTTGAATCATCAGATATACCTCAACAAGATCCCATGAGAGAGGCTATTGTGTTAGCTCGTCAAGCAGGAGGAACAATTGACGATTCAGATATTCGTATATCCGACGGATCCGGATCATCCACAGGACGACAGGGAAACGTAGGAGAATGGAGAAATTCGTTCCTTAGAGCTCCCTACGATAGAAACCTGACCATGGGACTAGGTATCGTAGCAGAAACTTTGGAAACGGCTATTACATGGGACAAATGGCAAGAATTAGAGCAAACGGTCCGACAATCTCTCAATAAATCTCTCACGGACCTCTGTGGTGGTGGTCGGGTCACATGCCGGTTTACTCACGTGTATCCTGATGGACCAGCCCCTTACTTCACGTTTGAAGGTTTAGGGAGAAAGGGATCAGAATTACAAATTCATAAAGAGATTAAACAGGCCGCTTCCGAAGCTATAATCTCAACAGGAGGGACGATCACACACCATCACGCAGTCGGGAGAGTACATCGCCATTGGTACGATAAACAAAGACCTGACTTATTTGCACAATCTCTGAAACAGATAAAACAAACACTAGATCCAAACGGGATTCTCAATTCAGGGATATTGATTGATCCCTAAATAAGCCCCTTGCTACTTATTCCCGGTGGTCAGATAGAAAAGATATAATATAGATCCCTTCAATTAAACCAGATAAATCAAGGAGACCCAATGCAGTTCGGAATGTTTGGCAGCGCGCAAGCAAAACGGGGAGGCCCCAGTGACGACAGCGGGGCAGGTTTTCGGGAGTTCGTAGATAGGAACGTTGAAGCAGAACAACTAGGCTACACGAGTACTTTCCTAGTTGAGCATCACTTTACCGGATTTGGACAAGTATCGGCTACCTTAAATTTACTAACCTGGATAGGTTCGAGAACCAAAAGATTACGCCTCGGTACGGCAGTACTCGTATTGCCCTGGCATAATCCAGTCTTGCTAGCTGAACAGATTGCTACGCTCGATTTGTTATCCGAAGGACGTGTTGATGTCGGTATAGGCAAAGGTTACAGATTGAGTGAATTCGACGGATTCTGTGTTTCTATCGAAGAAGCTGATGAAAGGTTCGAAGAATGTCTCAATGTAATGACTAAATCCTGGACTTCCGACTCACCATGGTCTCACAAGGGTACTTATTGGCAATATAACGATGTGATAGTCGAACCAACGAGTTCTCAGTTACCACATCCACCAATTTGGATGGGCGCCGGCAGCCCACGATCCATTAAACAAGTGGCTTCCAATGGGTTCAACATGTTACTTGGACAATTTGACTCCATTGAACAAATTAGTGAAGAAATAGCTCTTTATAAGGATGAAGTGGAGAACCTGGGCAGAGTATTTGACCCTAAAAGTGTTGCAGTAGCCAGATCAATCAACATCCTAGACTCCAAAAAGGAATACGAAGAAGCTATTACTAATCGCATGGGAGCTCGTCGGAGAACTCAAGAGCTAGCACGCCGGTCTGGGTTTGAAGATACCGAGGAGGCCGCCGCGGCAGGAACACTATATGGGCCACCTGAAGAAATCGCAGCCAAGCTCCAGGTGTTAAAGGATGTTGGAGTTGAATACATATTGGTCAATAGCCCTGGTGGTATCAAAACTTTACAGAGATTCGCTAACGAGGTAATGCCTGATTTCAAATAACCCGTTACTGTGATGAGGGCCCACTTTGAGAATCTGACATTTATAGCAAAAAACATTAAGCTACAGAGTTTAGCGAGTTAATCACCTCACCGATATGTCGTTACCCACCAAAGCATGTCGGATAGGCCTAATGAAATAACTAGTAGTTTCTAGTTACTTCATTACAAAAACGCATTTGCCAGTCGTCGAGCTATCGAATTCTTTAAAGGCTTCTTCGGCTTGATCCAGCGAATACCTGTGGGTTATAAGTTTGCTAAGGGGTGCGCCGGTCTCTGCGAAAAATCTGGATATTTCGATTAATTCAGCTTTGCTGAATGTCCAAGAACCGAATATCGTGACTACTTTGAATATGACATCACGATTAAAATCTATTTCTGCCGGCCCTCCAACACCCACGTAACAACATCGACCAAATGGTGCTAGACATCGAAGTACTTGCTGCCGAGCAGTAGTATCCCCTGAAGTCTCTAAAGAAGCTGTACTACCTAATCCACTCGTCATGTCTAAAATCGCTTCTACTGGATCATCATCACTAGCGTTGATAACATGATCGGCTCCCAACTCCTTGGCGAGAGACAGTCGCTCCGGTACAACATCAACTCCTATCACTCTAGCACCCATAGCCTTAGCTGAAAGGGTTCCGCTCAGGCCAACTGGCCCCTGCCCAAACACCACTACGGTATCTCGCCCTGATATGTTCATCTTCTGCAAACCGTTCCACGCAGTTCCTGTCCCGCATGAAATAGCGGCACCTTCTTCAAAAGATAAAGAATCGTGTAAATGAACTAGAGTTCGAGATGGAACTAGAATATAGTCCGCATTAGCGCCATGACCGGTTCCGCCACCGTAAGTAACATGACCACTTGGGCATAATTGTTCATACCCCATGGAACAAATTTCACAAATTCCGCAACCAGCATAATGATGGCACATGACTCTGTCCCCAACTTTCAGACTGGAAGGAGAGCCCATACCCAATTCCGCAACCACACCACATGGTTCATGCCCGGTAATCATCATTACCGGATCCTCACCTCTATAACGATGCAAATCTGTACCGCACAATCCAGATGCCTTAATTTGGATAACAGCTTCCCCAGGACCCGCTTTCGGCTCTGGGAATTCCCTAATCGATGCCTTTCTATTCCCTTCAAAAATCACACCACGCATAATTGTCCCCCATTAAATCTAAACCAAATTCAACCGGGTCTTACGTTAAAAACTAATCCTGTATTGGTTCGAGATTTCTGATCAGCTGGTCCATGATCTGCCACGCTTGATTACTAACTCTCTATTCAAAACCACGTCAGAATTCTTCGTATCCGGGAACCAGAACAACCCCTTTTCTATACGTTCGGGTGGGGTTAGAACATCAGAACGCCACGGAGCTTCATACACCGCATGTTCTAACAATGAAGATCCGGCAACTGCTGCTGTAACTGCCGCACTCGCCAATTGAGAAACCGGACCAGATGGAGAGTGTAATGACACCCTGCCATGCTTAAATATGATAGCTTCCGCAATCCGTTTGGCCTCGCCGACCCCACCACAAAATTTAACATCAGGCATAACAATATTGACAGAGCCACCACTTAGAAGATCAACGAAGAACTTAGTTCCGTAGCCACGTTCCCCACCAGCTAAAGGTGTACCGATTCGAGAAGCAATCCTGGCGAGTTCAGCCTGTCCGGTAATCGGAGGAAGCGGTTCTTCATACCAATTTATTTTAAAGTCTGCAAGCTTGACTGCAACATCGATAGCAGTTTTTTCATCAAAGCAACTATGACAATCTACCAACAAGCCCAATTCTGGTCCTATAGCTGATCTTACGGACTTGACTCTATCTATACCCGCTTGGGCAGCATTTAACAGATCAGAGGAAGATTGACCAGCTACAATATCATCAAATGGAGCACATTTGATCACTCTAAAACCGTCGGTAGCTGCACGTTCAGCAGCATTACCAAAATCCCTGGGTGTCCGGCGATCACCAAGTAGGCAACGATTTATATTCGCATATAATGGTACATTAAGCTTGGATTCGCCACCCAGATATTCGGTTAATGTCATGGACTTAGCCTGTGCAGCTAACATGATTAAGCCGGTACGTAAGGCGCTGACAGCAATCGCCAATGGTTGATTCTGTTGCAATTGATTAGTGGTCAATGAGGCAACCACCTCGACCTGTGATCCGTCCTTAACCCCTTTTGCCTTGACTAAATCAAACAACTCAGTAAAAAGTTGAACCACCAGCTTAGTATCCGAGCCACTGGTGATCTCGACCGTACATCTATGGTCACCATTAAAAATCTCAACGAACGACCATTCAGTACGTTCAGTCACCTTTATTGAATGGAATGTAATGTTTTTTAAGCTCGATAGTTCTTTCAAAATCTGTATTTCCGATCCCTAAGACTAAGGAGACCATGTTCTATAATAAGCGGCCGATAATTAAATTTGAAGCGCTCTCAGGTTCCTGATAACAATGGTCTTTTAGGCCACCACCTCAGCCTCGTCCTAATAGCTGTTGTAACTCTCGTCCACGTAGATATTGAGAAGGCCATCCAATTTCCCCATCCAATTCTTCACGAGCATGGATTGGCCAGTAGGGATTTCGTAACAACTCTCTTGCCAACAAAATCGCATCTGCTTTCGATTCTGCCAAAATGTTTTCCGCTTGGACAGGCTCTGTTATCAAACCAACTGCACCAGTCAACAGATTTGTTTGATCTTTAATTCGTTCAGAAAATCCCACCTGATATCCGGGATAGGGATTGAGCTTCTGTGCTGATGAATTACCCCCGGACGAACAATCTATTAAATCTACTCCTTCATTCCCCAACCATTCACAAAACTGTACACATTCATCTAAATCCCACCCGCCTTGAATGTATTCTGTTGCAGATACTCTGACGAAGAGCGGCATACTCTCCGGAATAACCGATCTAACTGCTTGACTAACCTCAAGACAGAACCTAGAACGGTTCTCCAAACCTCCTCCGTACTTGTCTAGCCTTTTGTTAGATAAAGGGGATAAAAATGAACAACCTAGATAACCGTGGGCCATGTGTAATTCGATAACCTTCATGCCTGCTTTTACTGAACGCTTCGCCGCATCAGCAAAAGCAGATATGACAACACTTATTTGTTCCCCTGTAAGTTCGGTAGGGATGGCTGAGTCTTCATTGAATGGAATAGGACTAACGCCGACTGGTTGCCAACCTGAATGAGATGGATCAAGAAATCCCCCGCCGTTCCACGGTCTATCATGTGATGCTTTCCTCCCTGCATGGGCCAATTGAATGGCTGGAATCGAACCATTTGTAGAGATAGCTTCGACAACCCTGTTAAGTGGTTCAATCTGATCGTCAGACCAGATGCCTGTATCCCACGGGGATATACGTCCTTCAGGTTGCACAGCCGTCGCCTCGGCCATAACCAGGCCAGCCCCACCGACTGCTCGTGATCCTAAATGAACCACATGCCAAGGAGAAAAGTTACCATTCATATCTTCACAGGAATATTGGCACATCGGAGAAACAAAAACCCGGTTGGGTATAGTTTCGCCCCGTATGATCAAGGGAGAAAATAGTCTACTCATATTGAATCCTCAATTTTAGCGTAGTAAATTTCAACGAGTTTTAATTTAACTATATTGTTATTTAGTCCGCAAGAATATTAAATATACCCACCGGAATCTGACACTGTATATTTATCTGCTAGCGTATGGGGAACGGTCTTAAATATCCACAAATCTTCTCACACTATCGTTTGATATTGGCATATCGGAAATCATGAGTATAATCCATAAATAAAGTAATTTTTATCATCGATTATTCAGCCTACTAACCCATATGTGTTCCGATATTGTTAATATGCGTTAACCAACAAAATCGAGGATGTTAACTATGCAGAACTACGATAGCCTATTTTCCCAAGTAGATTCATTGAGAGACGAAATAATAGAACTCGAGCGATCCATGGTTCAAATACCCACTGTTAACACAGGGGTGATGCCAACAGGAAACGAAACCGCACTATGCGACTACGTACATAATTGGCTATCGCTAGAGGGTATAACATCTGAAATTATTGAATCAGCACCGGGTCGAGGGAATTTGATTGCACGGGTTGAAGGTGGCAGTTCTGACGCTGGGCTCATGTTCATGTCGCATCTAGATGTCGTGCCCGTAGAAGACGAGTCTAAATGGCGATTCCCTCCATTTAGCGCCACCATTTCCGGCGAGCGAATATACGGTCGCGGCGCTTCGGACTGTAAAGGCCTTTTAACTGCCCAATTAATGGCCGTAAGAATCTTAAAACGAAACGACATAAAATTAGACAAAAGCTTGATCCTAGCATCCGGAGCCGATGAAGAACACGGGGGCCGTTTTGGCTTTGGGTGGCTAGCAGAACATTACCCAGAGAAGATAAAAGCTCCCTATGCGGTCAATGAAGGTGGGGGTACTCCCATAGATTCACCAAGCGGTTTAACATATGTTCTAGGTATAGGAGAAAAAGGTCGTCTGCAAATAGAGATTGACGTGAAAGGATCAAGCGCCCATGCGTCGTTACCATGGTTAGGAACAAACGCACTCTACAGTCTCAGCCAAGTCTTAAGCCGAATAGAAGAGTATCAGGCAGAGCGCGATACTTCCACAAGTATTTTCGAACACCTATCTAATTTCGCGATAGAACATAAAGCGTCTCCTGAAAATATAGACGAAATAATCGCTGAAGTAGAGCCTGAGAACCCGCGGTTCGCATCAATGCTAAAAGCGCTATCCCGTATGACTCTAACCCCCACTATGGTGAACGGGGGCATCAAGTCTAACAGTGTACCAGAATCAATTAGGCTAACTTGTGATGTACGCACTTTGCCGCATCAAGACGACAGTTACGTAGAAAGCGAATTAGGCAAAGTGCTACAGGGTATACCAGGAGTAGAATTTGACATAGACTACATGGCGATACCAAACTCGTCTCCCTCAGAGTCACAACTGGCTGATAGCATCCGAAATGCAACCTCCTTAGCTCTTGGGCTGGATCAAATCCAATGGGTCCCTGCCATAAGCAATGGATTCACTGATTCCCGATTCACCAGACCACTAGGAACCACAACCTACGGATTCACCGGTTCCCACCCAGACGACAACCCCGCCCTAAACAACGTACACGGAACTGATGAATCTATAGGAATCAAAAGCCTCGTCAGCAGTACTAAAATAATGCTAGCGATAGCCATAGATCTGTTAACCACCAAATAATTCGAATAGCACTCGTACGTACACAAAATTTAGGAAGGTATACCAGCAAGGAGTATTTAAGCCATGCCAATTTCGAAAGAAACTCTGAAAGCCATGATCCGGGACTACGAGGTCCTAAATATATCGGACTCCGAACTTGATCTCATACTTCCCGAAATAGAGAACTATCTAACCGCAGTTAATTCTATAGAAGATCTAGATCTATCAGAGGTGGTTTCCGGTAGATTATATAGACCTCAAGAAGGGGGAAGCGATGAACGCGTCTAATCTATTAGCCCTATCCATTTCCGAGATATCGCCCCGGATTAAGAACAGAGAGATATCTCCGGTAGAATTGACTGAAGCTGCACTAGCCGCTGCTGAGAAACTACAACCCCAGTTGAATTCCTTTATAACCATACTAGATCAACAGGCGATGGCCCAAGCTCGCGTTGCCGAATCAAAAATTATGAACGGCGAATATTTGGGGCCTTTGCACGGAATTCCCATCGGCATCAAGGACAACATTGAAACCCAAGGTATACGTACAACCGTGGGATCCAAGGTCCTAACCAACCACATACCTAAACACGATGCTCACGTGGTCACCCTTTGCAAAAACGCCGGGGCAGTGATCCTGGGCAAGGAGAATCTCGAAGAATTCGCGGCCGGGGTAACATCGAATAACTTGCACTACGGAGCCGTTCATAACCCTTGGCATCTAGAACACATCCCCGGGGGATCCAGCGGAGGCGGAGGAGCCAACGTTGCTGCTCGAATAACCTTTGCCTCATTGGGAACCGACCTAGGAGGCTCAGTCCGTTTACCGGGAACTTTTTGCGGCGTGGTGGGACTCAAACAAACATTTGGAAGAGTAAGTCAACGGGGATTAATGGTCACCAGCTATAACGGTGATCACATTGGACCTATGACTCGCACAGTGTCAGATAGTGCCTTGATGCTGCAAATCTTAGCTGAACACGACCCCTTAGACCCGAGCACAGTCCCCGTACCAGTACCGAATTATACAGAATATTTAGACCAAGGCTTAAGAGGGATGAAAATAGGCATCCCAACTAATTATTACTTTGACTTAATTGATCCTGAAGTAGAATCCGCAGTGCGTAGATCTGTCACTGCGTTGGAGGAGTTGGGCGCGGAGATTGTCGAAGTTAATTTACCCAGCATGGAGTATGCAGCTGCCATGAGAATTACAGGAATGGCGGACGGAATCGTGGCGCATGAACCTTACCTTAAGACTCAACGCGACGATTACGGACCTTCAGTGTTATACAGAACGCTAGCAGGTCAGTTTGTGCTAGGCAGGGATTATTCTAAGTCGATGAAAATACAACGAATTATAAAAGAGGAACACGCAAGGATGTTCCAAGATATAGATCTACTGGCTACTCCGACTGCCCCTGTACCTGCTCCGAGGATAGACGCTGATAAATTTTCACTGGGAGGGGAGGAGCATCCCGTACGAGGACCGGGTTCAGGCTTGATATCGAGAAACACTTCGCCAACCAACTCTACCGGGTTACCTGCTATTAGTGTTCCATGTGGATTGACATCTACGGGACTGCCAATAGGATTACAGTTGATAGGCAGACCCTTTGAGGAATCATTACTATTTCGAGCTGCACAGGCATATGAAACAGTTTCACCCAGTTTACACCTGGTCCCTTCAGTCAACAGCAACTAAACCACTCAGGTGCAACGGTTATCTAAGAAATAATTGTTAAATCGATCAGGAGAGTCAAATGCCATTACCCCCAAACAGGGTCGACTACCTCCCCATAGTGGATCGACCTATAATCAAATGGCCGAACAACGCAAGGGTAGCTTTCTGGGTTTCTCCTAACGTCGAACATTACGAATACCTCCCTGAAAATCAGGGGGTACGCAATCCATGGCCCCGCACCCCTTATCCCGATGTTCAACAATATTCCTATAGGGACTATGGTAATAGAATAGGATTCTGGCGAATGCTCGAAGTCCTGGATAAACATGATATAAGGTGTTGTGTCTCGCTAAACCTCGCGGTTTTAGAACATTTTCCGGAAATTGCGAAAGCAATGACGGATAGAAATTACGACTATATGAGTCACGGTATATATAACACGCGATATTTATATACCTATGATGCGGATGCTGAAAGGGAATTTTATAAGGACAATATAGACACCTTACGACGCCATACTGGCAAACAACTTAAGGGCATGCTTGGCCCTGCTATTTCGGGGAGCGTTAACACCCCTGATTTAATGGCCGAAGCAGGACTCATTTACCACACCGACTGGATGCATGACGATCAGCCAGTACCAATTAGAGTTAAAAGCGGAAAGCTTATTTCGGTTCCCTACTCAATAGAACTTAACGATTCGTCGATGATGAGAGATCATCATTATGAAGGAGACTATTTCGCTCGCATCTGCAAGGCCCAATTCGACCAGTTGTATAAAGAAGGGCAAGAAAGTGGTCGAGTGATGTGTATCGCACTACATCCATTTTTGATCGGACAACCTCATAGAATCAAGTACTTAGATGAGATTTTAAGCTACATCATGTCGCACGACGGCGTTTGGCAAACCACGGCCGACGAAATCGCAGAGTATTACATAACCCACCACTACGAAGAGGCAATAAACCACGCCAACAATTTAAGGCAGCTATCAAATTAAATCTTCTAACACTTTATCGGATTTACTGTTATCCCGGTAGATGACTCAGTAGGAGGTCTTATGCCCGCCCAAAGACGTTTCGGAATGGATCACGAACATTATGATTGGTCTCCTATCAGCACCAGAGATGTTTTGAGATGGCCTAACGATGCACAACTGGCGTTAGTAGCGATAGTGAACCTAGAACACATGGAATGGAGCGCTCCTCAGGGAAGTTACCAGCCTGCAAATTTGGCTGGGGGATCTACAGCCAGACCATTTCCCGATTATGCGAGGATATCCCACAGGGAATATGGCCACCGGGTAGGTATATTTCGTGTACTGGACGTTCTTAAAAAATACAATATCAAACCGACTCTGGCAGTAGACGCTCTAACAGCTAAACATTACCCATATTTAATGGATTATTGCATCAAGCGCGATTGCGAATTCGTGGCCCATGGTATATCGGTGAGCCAAATGATTACCAGCAATATGTCAGTAGATGAAGAGTTAGAATACATTCGTGAGTCTATGTCTTCTATAAAAAGGGTGACCGGAACCGATCCTCTTGGATGGTTTGGGCCAGAATATGGTGAGTCAGAGAGAACACCACAGCTCTTAGCCAAGTCAAATATACGCTATGTATGCGACTGGGCTAACGACGAGCAGCCTTACCCATTGAAATCGCCTGAAGGCGAATTAACTGCGCTTCCAGTGATGATAGAACTCGACGATGTGATAGCAATGGCACATCGCAGGGTTAATGTCGATCGTTACGCTGATATGTTGACCGAAAGTTTCGAAGTCCTATATGAAAATGGTGCTGACAACGGACGATTGATGGTACTTAATTTACACCCCTGGCTGATTGGACAGCCATTCCGTATAAATTACCTGGATGAAGCACTCTCCAAGATCGTAAATAAACCTCGAGTGTGGACTGCAACCGGCTCTGAAATAACAAGCTGGTATCAATCTCATAATAACCAATAATAATGATCACTAACTCTAATATTAATTACATCAACGCATGCAAAACTACGAAGATTTTTTGCCGGATTAACTGCCCTCCAGGCAGGAGGACCAAACCCTCCAATCGAATTTCATTCCCAAGTATTTTGATAGCTATCCAATCCGGATATAGACCTTGTTTAGTATGCTTACCAATCGATGGACCTCCCGGCGCTTGGAAACCCAAATCATTGAGAAGCCATACTGACAATTGAATTTGCCGTACTAATCACAGCAGCGATAATTGACAATAGATTTCAGCTATCTGACAATAGCGTAAGCACAGTGGCACCACACAATACTCTCATTCGGAGTATCGAACAGCCTTAAGCCGGAGGAAAATCTCGAAAATTATGGGAGGAAATCAAATGGCAGGTAAAACTTTCGTTTACGTAGGCGCCGAAGCAGACGGGCTCTACAGGAAAGAGCACAATGATTCCCAATGGACTAAGCTATCGAAAGGTATGCCACCTTCACCACAAGTTAGAGCGATCGCCATAGACCCTAGAAACTCTTCCACGCTTTTCGTTGGCACCCAGCGAGGGGTATACCGTTCCAAGGACAGTGGCGACAGTTTCGAACGGATGAATATGGACGAAGGTAGAATTGTCTGGTCCATCAAATTCCATCCTAATAACCCAAACACCATGTTTTTAGGTACCGAAGGCAGTGAGATTTACCGGAGTGATGATTCTGGAGAGAACTGGAGCTATATTTCAACCATCCTCAATAACAATTCCGTCCAGATGGCTTTTGCAACCCGGATTTTAGGGATAGGTATTGAGCCTGACGAACCTCAACAAATGTACGCCGCACTAGAGGTTGGTGGGGCCGCTCATAGTTCTGACGGTGGAAAAACATGGGAGATCGTAAACAAAGAATTTGACGGGGATGTAGACTTAATGGATTTACATGGAGTCTCAGTTGGAGGGCCCGGATCGAAATCAGTATACATTTCGAACAGAACAGGTGTTTGGAAAAGTACTGATCGAGGCCAAAACTGGCAGGATCTGAATTTTGAAACATTCTCCGATATCCGCTACTCTCGTGGGGTCGAAACCTCACCTAATGACCCAAATACATTGTACGCTTGTGTTGGCCTCAATTTCGGTAGCGAGCAAGGTGGGGTAATGCGAACTACCGATGGTGGAGATACTTGGACTAGATTTGATCAAGGTGTTAAAGCATTGAGTACTACTTTCGGTGTAGCGATAAACGAACACTCCCCTGAACAAATATATTTTTGCACTCGCAAAGGCCAGGTTTTTGGTACTATCGATGGAGGTAATTCATGGAAGGAACACGTCCTTCCGGAAATTGCCGCCAACGTTAAGGCAATAGCCTGTACCTCTGGTTAATCGGGGGAATAATAAGATTCAGGAGTAAATGAGGCTGAACCTAGGGTATCATGAGAATCAGTTTCCCATAATGGCGGGTATTGCAGGGTATTTTGTTAAGTACCCTCGAAATACCCGCTTAAGAATTTAATATAAGATTACCCTAAGTCCGAATACCATCCAGTTAAACCCCCAAAGGCCAGCTCTCAAAGACATACTTCAGATCATGGTCCAGGCGTTAGTTAAAAATGATCACTTTATTAATAACCGGGGCAGCTAGCGGAATTGGATCTGCTACTGCCCTGAGATTAGCTTCACCAGAGTACAACTTACTCCTACATTCACGCTTGAATAAACGTAGCCTTGATGAGGTTGCAGAGCGAGCCCGAAAACTTGGAGCAAACGTCGAGACAACCCTTGGTGATTTAACAGATCCGGCAATTGCTAATGATCTAGTTGATATATCCATAGCTAAATTTGGTAGACTCGACCAGATCGTCAGCAACGCCGGATTCGCTAATAGGGGTGCATTCGGTGATACAACCGTGGAGACGTTAATAAATGCTCAAAAGGGAATGCCTGAAGCTTTTTATAGAATAGCCTCTGCTGCGATACCTCACATTTCTGAATCTCATACAGGCAGGATAGTAGCCGTGAGTTCATTTGTCTCCCACGTATTTACGTCAGAAGGATTGTTTCCGGCCACAGCAGCCGCTAAAGCTTCCTTAGAGGCACTGGCTAAAAGTCTCGCGGTACAATTAGCGCCGACCGGTGCCACAGTAAATTGCATAGCACCCGGGTACACCCGAAAAGATTCCGAAGGACACTCTGCTATACCGGAATCTGCATGGCTAGAAGCTAGTAAAAGAATACCTTTAAATCGTATTGGCACACCCGACGACTCGGCCGCTTTAATAACTTTCTTGCTTTCGCCGGACGCCGGATTCATTACCGGACAGACCATCCATGTAGATGGGGGCTTGACACTAGCTTAAGGCATTTAATACTACAGATTAGCAACAATTTAGGAGGTAAATATGACTACACTCAACGAACGCGCACAAAAAGGCAGTGAGATCAGGGCTAGATTCGGCGGTGGAACACCTAGCAAGGGTTCCGTGCCAGGCTCTAGAGCTATGGCTCCCGATTTACACCGTATAGCAGATGAAGCTCTATTTGGTTCTATTTGGCAACGTCCAGGGTTAAAAATAGAGCACAGGGAGATGATAGTGCTGTCGGTGCTCACAGTGCTCCAAAGAGAAAATCAGCTGCATAGACACGTGGCTAATGCATTCAATTTAGGGCTTAGCAGTCAGCAAATAATTGAAGTAATGATTCATGCCTCGTTTTATGGTGGAGTGCCCGCAGCATTTACTTCCATGGGTGTTGCGGAGGCAGTATTTAAAGCCAATAACATCCCGTTTGAACCCCTTCTGGTATATGATCCTAATGAAACTCCGGATGGGCTTTACCAAAAAGGAATCTCCAGAAGATTGGAGTACATGGGCGAAAGTTCTACATCAGGGGATACAAACCATGGCCCAGTAACCCAAGCCGAGCGAGAATTTAACAGACTGACCACAGAATATTATTGGGGTTCGGTATGGACTAGGCCCGGACTAGACTTACCCAGCAGATCTATTTGCACCATGGCATCATTAACAGTCTTAGGTAGGAGTGATCAACTACGGAGCCACATAAATGGAGCGCTTAACCTTGGACTTACCCAAGAGGAAATTGTAGAGGTTTTGATACAAACGACATTCTACGGAGGACTTCCATTCACTAGATCAGCCATAGATTTAGCCAACGAGATATTTAGGTCCAAGAACGATTAGAGATATGACTCATGGGCAGATAAATTTACCAAATAGTTGGTATGTTCAGTTCAAATAAGGAATCCCTTAGCTTTGCAACCTCTTATCGCAACTGGACATGCCAATCTAAGTTCTACTGCTATTTGAATTTCTATATAGGCTTTCTAACGTAATGAGTAGTATTAACTATGGCCAAAAGCCTATCGTCTTCCGCAGTAACACGGGTAGACACAGTTGTTAAGCTTCTGCCGAGATGGGTAACTTCACTGTGTCCTTTCACCACGCCTTCCTTGACGTTACCGATTAGCTGGCAAGAGATATTAATGGCCAAAGGAAATGCTATGGGATCTTTTAAATCTGCTTCAAGTGCTGCGATAGCAGTCCAAGTTGCCGTGGAATCCGCCAAGGCAACGGTTGCACCACCATGTACGTATCCCATCGGTGTGGTTACCTGGGGTTGGACTTCTAGTCTGCTGATAGATCCTTCAGCGCTAATCGATACTGCTCGAATTCCCAGAGGTCCCATCAGAGTTCCATCGAGTCTGGTATTAACCCAGTCAGCTAAGTCTTCAGGGGATAAATGAAATGGCCAAGTAGTTAATAGACTCATCCTCACTCCTGAATGTTTGCATTTTAGGGTTCAAGGGCATTCATCAGCTGATTAGCCATATCCAAAGCGGGACAGAAATATCAGGTGCTCGGAAGGTAAACTCTTCGATAGTACAGGACTCTGATAATCTAGAGAGATTCCAAACGGAGTTCTGTTGCTGAGCTTTGGGTGCAAACTGTTAGACTTAACTGGCTATGCACCACGGACTAGGCGGCGCAAAAACTTACTGCCAATGCTCGGGCAAAGCAGCGTGTTCCATACCCATTTGAACCGCTATCCACCGTTCGGCGAATAATCCATCTTTATAAGCTGAATGTTCAGTGGGATGAAATTCTAGTTTCCCGTCAAATCTGTGTAGAAAAGGCTGCATAATTTCCTGATTCAGGAGATCGTTCGGGGATCCACCGATCATCAAAGCAAGCGACTCTTCTGGCGGAGAAAACCAACGAAGGTCCATATAGGACAGGGTCTTCACAACCTCTTGCAATTTGGAAGGATAACTCCTAATGTAATCGTTAATTTCCTCAAGGGGATACGTATTAGTTCGGTTCGATAGATCGGACGTAGCGTAAAAGAGTGCTGGTGTAGTTACGATATGGGTAAGTCCTCTTTTTAACGAAGCTGTAATTAATGCCAAATCATTTCCAATACCCACCACACGTCCTGTGTCTACTTCAGGCCTAGTAAGGAGATATTCAAGTCCCCTGCAACAGTCGGCTACTATACCTCTAAATACATAACCCAACGGGTCGTCTATACCTTCAGTTAATAAACCCGGGAAGCTGGCAGCGAATGGCTGATCAGACCCACGCTGACCGCGAGCTCCTAATGAGAAGGTGACGTACTCCTGCCTCTGCGAGTTAGCAGACCCTTGAGGGATTGGTTCAACCACGCTACCGTATTTTGGCAAATAATACCTTGCCGGAAACGGGCCTTCTCCATCCGGAATACTGAGATATCCAAAAATCCTATACGGGCCCAATGAAGTTAAGTGAATTCTGTAGGTCTTACAAAAATCTGTAGACCTGAGCGGCATCTCAGTAGATTCCTGAGCTAAAGGAGTTTCGGATAATTCGTCGAGCGTAGCATTCCAATAACTTAGGAAGTCCGTGGGTTGGTTATACGTTAGGCTAACCATGTCAATTTTCCTTCATGGCCTCAAATGATTTTGAAAAAACTGGTCAACTATAGTCGCGTGCTTGATACGACCGGCATCGTGGCCATGACCATCATAAGGGTACAATTTTCTATCGTTACTCTCTATACGGTTGTATAAAGCATAACCTGTTTCAGGAGGACAAACGTTATCCTGAAGTCCAATGTTCACGACAATAGGGCAATTTATCTTGTCAGCGAAATTAATACCATCGAAATAGGCCAAATTTGCTTCCACCTTGGGTTTATCATCTGGATTAATCCTTAAATAATCGTTAATTTCCTGATAAGGGTACGTATGCGTGAGTTCAATCGCATCAATAAACCCGCACAGATATGGGGCTCCAGCAG